>DASPUR010000209.1:0-11093 GCA_035622795.1 Methanoregula sp.
TCACGAAAAAGACCAAGATGATCATCGTCAACTCGCCCTCGAACCCCTCGGGTGCGGTCTTCGATATGAAATCGATGGAGCTCGTGGCCGACCTCTGCACGGACCACGACCTGTATGCCATCTCCGACGAGATCTACGAGAAGATGATATACGGCAAGGAACACATCTCGCTCGCCTCTCTCGGCGACATGGCACAGCGGACGATCACCATCAACGGGTTCTCGAAGGCGTACGCGATGACCGGCTGGCGGCTCGGGTACGCCGTCGCACCCCAGCCGATCATCAACGAGATGTCCAAGGTCCAGCAGCACTCGGTCAGCCAGGCAACGACGTTTGCGATGTGGGGCGCGGTCGCTGCGCTCCGGGGCGACCAGCGGTGCGTAGAACAGATGCGCACGGAGTTCGACCGGCGCCGGAAGTATATCATCTCTGAATTACACGCGATGGGGTACGAGACGGCACCGGCAGACGGTGCGTTCTACGCCTTCGTGAAGGTTCCGGGCGACGACATGGATATCGCCTCGAAGTGGCTGGAGAAAGGGCATGTCGCCGTCACACCGGGGAGTGCCTTCGATGCCCCGGGATGGATCCGGATATCGTACGCGGCGTCGATGGAGCGGCTGCAGGAAGCGATGGGAAGGATCAAGAGGGTGGGGTAAGTAAGAAACCCCTGGTTTTTTCAACAGAATGTTGTCTCCCAATGAGAATCCTAAACCCAACAGATTCAGCGGCCTTTGTTTTTATTGAAATCTGATTTGGCAACTCTGGACATATTTCAAAAATATGTCGAAAAATTCGAAAAAAATCGATATATTGCTATGACTCTCTGGAGAGCGAGGAGAGCCGGAAAACCTGAAAGGGCGAGACCGGGGGATGCCGAGAGGCATAAAGCCCGAAACCGGAGAAAAATCCGGTATATTTCAGGGCTCTCACGGATCTCCTGCCAATGTGTATAAAAATCCTGTCACCGTCCGATGACCCAACCAGCAGCATTTTTTCGACATCTTTTTAAATGTAACGAATTATAATGCCCGGTACCATTTCTGAAATGAAGGGGAAATGAAACCATGGAAGGCATGAAAAAATATTCTGCGGAACTCTTCGGGACCTTCGTCCTTGTGTTCATCGGGACGGGAGCTGCGGTCATCGCCGGGGCAAACGTCGGCTATCTAGGGATTGCGGTAGCGTTCGGGCTTGCCATCATGGCGATGGTGTACACGATCGGCCCGATATCCGGGTGCCACATAAATCCCGCGGTCACGATCTCCATGCTGGCTGCCGGGAAGATACCCTCGCGGGATGCACTCTTCTACATCATCGCGCAGTGTATTGGAGCCATTATCGCTTCGGCTTTCGTTTTGATGATAGCGTCCGGGAATGCCGGGTTCAGCATTGCGGCAAACGGCCTCGGGCAAAACGGGTACGGGGACGCTTCACCCGGGCACTACTCGATGGGTGCCGGTCTTTTCTTCGAGATTGTCATGACGTTCATCTTCATCCTGGTAATCTTCGCCGTCACGTCGAAGAACGCGGAGAAGGGATTTGCCGGGGTGGGCATCGGGATAACCCTCCTGTTTATCCACGATGTTGGCATCGCGGTGACGGGAGTATCGGTAAACCCGGCACGGAGCCTGGGACCAGCGGTATTTGTCGGCGGTACGGCCCTCGCGCAGCTCTGGATGTTCATCGTCGCCCCGATCATCGGCGGATTGATCGCTGCTGCCGTGTGGAAGCACCTGTTCGAACCTTCCGGTGCGGCATAACCTTTTCTCGGCTTTTCTTTTTTTTAATCAGCCTGCAGCTTTCCTCCACCATATCTTCGCGAACGTCGAGTTCCCGGAGATGACGATCTCCCCGCGGTCGTGCCGGATCAGCGGTTCCAGATACCCGGCGAGCACCCTCTCCTGCTCCGGCGTCGTTGCATTGAATCGCCTCCGGAAGAATACAGCCATCTCCTCCTCCGACCCGAACCGGTACTCCTTGTCGAGCGGCATCATCTCTACGTTTGCATAGATGCCCATCTGGTACAGCACGTTGAAAAGACAGTCGGCTTTCGGGCCCGGGTACCAGGGACTGCCGTGGAGTTGGGTCCAGAGGTCCTCGTACATCTTCTCCCAGAACGGGGGGTCAACGAACCAGAAAAGGTACACGTATTTCCGGGACACGTCATCCATTTTCCGGAGCGCAGCCCGGATGTCGTGCATCGTGAGAGAGAGCGATGCGATAACCACATCATACGTGCCGGAGAGGTCACGCGAGACTTCGATCTCTTCCCAGGATTTTCGTATGCTGGTGATATTGGTGATCTTGTTTTCCCGGATGTGGTCGGAGAGGATCCCGATCATGCCCTCACCGGGCTCGATGGCAGTGATCTCTTTTACCAGCGGCGAGAGCGGGATCGCGAGGGTGCCGGGCCCTGCCCCGATATCGAGCACCCGGGAATGTCTGTCGATATCGAGGCCGTTGATCGTGAGCTCCACCCGCCCGTCATAGCCGCCGCGGGAGTTTGCGTCGTACCGTGCCGCATTCTCCTTCCGGTTCCAGTCATGGGACGGGTCGTCAAAATACTGCGAGGACTCGTGAAGGAGCTGCCGGGCCTTCCATACCTCGTTCCAGTCGGCCCCGTCACAGGGGAGGGGCGGTCCGGTATCCATACCATCAGGTGGGCGTTGTACCGGTTATAGGTTTTCCCGGGCCGGGGGATCAGGGAAAACGGCAGCGGAGGCTATTCGTGCCGGAGGGCGTCGATGGGGTTGAGGTTTGCGGCCTGCCAGGCCGGGTACAGCCCGCAGAGGATACAGATGACGACGCCGAACCCTATCCCTTCAATGACCGAGACCATGCTCGCCACCGTGAAGAGGTACTGCGTGGTCCTGAGCATCAGGGCGCTGATCGCGTAGCCTCCGAGGAGGCTGAGGGCCCCGCCGATAACGCTCCCGGCAACGCCGATGATCGCTGCCTCGTAGATGAACATGCTCATCACCTCCCTCTTCTGGGTGCCGATGCTCCGCATGATCCCGATCTCCTTGATCCGCTCGTTGACCGACATCATCATGATGTTGAAGATGGAGACCCCGGCGACCAGCATCGAGATGCCGCCGATGGCGGTGACGAACGTCGTGATCGTGCCGAACGTCTGGTAGATGGTGGCAAGGGTCGCCTTGCTGTCGATGACGGTCACGGTCTTCTGTTTGGTATTCCGGTTGAGCTGCTTCTCGATGGTCGTCTTCACGTCCGCCGTATCGCCGCTGGTGACCTTGACGACGACTTCGTTGTACTCATCGGTCACGTCATAGGTGTTCTCGAACCAGTCTTTGGTCACGACGATGGCGTTGTCGGTGCTGATATCGAAGCTCATCCCCCGTTCCTTGATGATGCCGGTGACCCTCAGCGTCCCGTCCTGCCCGTCGGTCCCGATCGAGATCCGGGACCCGACCTTGACATTATGGTCCTTGGCAAACGTCGATCCCACGAGGCAGCCGGAGTTGCCGTTGCTGTAATCCCCGTCGTCCAGGTCGGGAAGGATGTCCTTGGTCTTGTCCGGGGGGATCCCGTATATCGTGGCGACGATATCGTCGCTGCCGACCCCCAGTTTCATGTGTTCCGAGGTGGAGTGGACGGGGATGGCAACGTTCGGGGCGACGGCCCGCTCGATCTGCTGGTAGTTCTGGTCGGTGAGCATGAGGTTGGCCGAGCTTGAACCACCACCCCCGCCGAACCCCATGTTGCCGCCGACGTAGGGCATAACGATAACGCTGTCTCCCACTGAGGAGAGGCTCGCGGAGACCGCCTGGACCATGCTGTTCCCGAGGATACCCATGGAAGCGATGGCTACGACCCCGATGATGATCCCGAGCATCGCCAGGCTCGACCGGAGCATATGGATCCGGATATTCCGTTTCGAGATCTCCCAGAATATGGTGCTCATGCGGCGATCCTCCCGTCGACGATCCTGATGATACGGTCCGAATACTCGGCGACGTTGGGGTCGTGGGTGACGATGATGATCGTCGTCCCGTTGCGGTTCAGTTCCTTCATGAGCTCCATGATGCTCGCCCCGGTCTTCGAGTCGAGGTTGCCCGTTGGTTCGTCGCAGAGCAGGATGTCGGGCTCGTTGATGAGCGCCCGGGCGATCGCTACGCGCTGCTGCTGGCCTCCCGAGAGTTCGAGCGGGGTATGGCTGTAGAGGGGCTCATCGAGCTGGACGGCCCGGAGGACTGCGATGGCTTTTTCCGGGTCTACCTGGCTCTGCGACTTGAGCATCCGGGGGAAGCTTACGTTCTCGATGATGTTTAACAGGGGGAAGAGGTTGAAGTACTGGAAGATGAACCCTATCCGGTCCCTCCTGAGGTTGGTGAGCTCCACGTCGGACATGTCCCCGGTCCGGGTGCCGCTGATATAGATGTCGCCGGTAGTCGGGGTATCGAGGCAGCCCATGAGGTTCAAAAGGGTCGATTTCCCGGAACCCGAAGGCCCCATGATCGAGATGAACTCCCCCCGTTCCACGGAAAACGAGATGTGGTCAAGGGCCGTGACATCCCCGGCAGGAAGCGGGTATACCTTGACCACGTCGTGAAACATCAGGACCGGGTGGTCCGCTCCAGTTCTTGTCACCGGCGCCACATCCGGACTATTGTTTGTACCTTCTCAGGTAGATGATCCATCCGCCCCCGAAGATCCCGAGGATCAGGACGATCGCTACTACCGGCACGACGGGGAAGCCGGAGGGCTGCGCATCGTCTGAGAACAACGGGACGGTTACGTTCGTGGTTGAAGTGACGATATTGCCGTCGGTGTCCTTGTAGGACAACTGGATCGGGACGCTGGTTGTGTTGGCGGAGGAAAACGTAACCTCGAAACTCCCGAAGTCGTCCGGCTTGAGCGCGCCAATCACATAATATTTGTACGGATCCTGGGGGACTGCCGGTGAAAGGGCCGTTACCGTGACGGCATTTGCCACGGTGAGCCCAGCGTTCGTCACATCGCCCGTGACGTGAATGGTACCGGAATCGGTCTTCGCTTCGATATTGCTCATGATCGGGTCGGCCGACTTCTTGTCGCGGGAGAAGGTCACCGGGATCAGGAGCCCGGTGCTGTGGTGGTTGTCGCCGTTGTCATACCTGACGGTGAGGTTGAGGGTCGTCTCCTGGTCGGGGGTCACCGAGAAGTTGACCAGCGTGCTTGCGCCCGAGGCGAGCTTCCCGATGAACTGGGTCGAAGGGAGGAGGTCCGCCCCGGGGTCCCCCGATACGCACAGGATGACGTTTTTCACGTCGTTTTTCCGGGGGTTCGCCAGCTGGACGGTGATGGTGTCCTTTTTTGCCTGCGTAAACGAATCCGGCTCGGCGAGGACCGTTGCCACGAGCGGCGTATTGTCGACTCTCACCATCCCCTGGTAATACAGGCTGTCAGCGTCCCGGAGGCTGAGCGAGAACGTCGGGTAATAGATCCCGTCCCCGGAATTGGAGATGACGGAGAATACGTACATCCGCGTCTGGAGCGGCCCGATGTTCGAGGACGTATCGTACGTCCCGCTCGTGAGCCGGAAATCGTCGTCGCCGAAGCTTGCGTGGTTTGCCACGATGCTCTGGTTAGCGTTGCCGTTGGTGACCGAGAACATCGCGGTACCGGAATCCCCGGTAAAGAACGTCCCCGGGTCATAGGTCACGTTGGAGATATAGACATTGCCGCCTGCAACGATCGAATCCGGCGTGACGTACGCGGTCGCCCCGGGGATCGCCAGGACCAGGAGGAACGCGATGGCACAGGAAAAAATGGGTATCCGGCTTTTCATGATCAGAACACCGCGAGGGTATAGATGGTGTAAAGAATGTACACCAGCACAGGAATAAAGACGCAGATGGCGGCATGCCGGATGCTGAGCGTCCGGGCGTGCTTCGTCCCGAAGATCCAGATATTGGCACTCCAGAGGAGGAAGACAATGCCGACGACGGCCGCGGTCTGGGTGAACGCGGCCATGGCCGGATCATGCATCAGTGCTTTTGTTGCTGCCTGGATAGCCGCGGGGTCCTGGAGGGCAGCCGACGTGACCGAGGGGACAGCAACCCTGGGAATATCCACGAGTGCGACGGTGACCGTGATCACGGCGCCGAAGATCTGCGGGAGAAACCCGTAACCGGTGAATCCCAGCATCTTCCGGAAGCTTCCGGTTCCCCTGAACCCGAACGTAATCGCGTAAATGATCACGGTCCACAGGACCCAGATGATGAACATCATGATGAAGGCGCCGATGGCCGAAGCGACGGGTATAATCACACTCATCGACGGCATTGCCCCACCCATGAGCCGGGCAACCGGCCCGCCAACGAGGTAGCCGTTGACCGCGGCACAGACCGCGGCAGCAAGGACGATGAGGGCCGGATTTCTCAGGCCCGTGCCCTCTTTTTCCAGACCCTCAAAAAATGCGTCCGGTGTAACGAGAATGCTGAAAATCGGATTTTTTGTCAGAATTATCACCAGGAAAAACTAAAGAAGACAGCGTTTTGCCGTTGTCTTCAGATACACCGGTACTCTTTCCTGTTTTCGATATTAAGGCTATTTCTAAAAAAAATCTGGTAAAAACCCTTTCGCCTGGAGTTTTTATAAGACGAAGACCTCCTACCGGGCCTTCGTTTTTTGCCCTGACTTACCCCCCCGACATCGTTTCCTTTGCCTTGTCAACCATGTTCTGGGCAGCGGTTATTTTCGGCCGGATCGAGGCATAGTCTCCTTTTTCGAGCGAAACCTGCGCTTCCTTGTACAGGCTCTCGGCCCGGTCGATCCGCGCCTTGGGTTTCGCTATATCCGTCCCTTCGCTTTTTGCCAGATCGATCTCCTCCTTCATCGAAAGGATCTGCCCGTACAGATCTTCAAGCCCCTGCCGGTATTCTTCTGCCTTTGCCGCCTCCTCTTCGGTCTTCTGCCTGCCCGCTTCCCGGGCAGCCTCCCGGGCCTCTTCCTGCCCCTGGATGATGTACTGGAGCTCGTCCTCGACTTCCTTGATGGTTTCCGCAAGCACAGCGGCAAAATCGGTCCGTTCATCCTTGGAATCTTCGTACCCCTGGTACGCGGAGTACGCCCCTCCCGCCGCAGCACCCCCGAGCGCCCCGGTTATCGCATCGGACGCGCTCTGGCTCCGGGAAAAGATGTTCCCGATCACCCCGCCAAGACCGGCACCGGCGATCGCCCCCATCACGCCTTTTCCGATCTCCTTGTGTTCGCGGGCCACGGTGTAGGTGACCTTTACGTTCTCCTTCTCGACGGCGATATCGAGCTTCCCGTTCTCATCGGTATGCCGGACATCCATAACCGCAGATGAAGCCCTCATCTCCTGGTTGGTGATCTCGGTTCCCTTGAGCGCGAGGTGCGACATCAGGCGTTCGGTGAAGTCCTGGTACTGCGACGAGACTCCCTGGCTGTAGTAGATGAATGGCATTTTAACTCTCCGGTAAGATAGAGTGGAACGCCGGCATTTTATTTTCTGTGGTTTACTGCTGTTGCGGATCGGTCCCTTCCGCAGTTTGGGAAATCCCCCAGATGTTCAAAATCGTTCCACAATGTATATATTTATACAATACGATCTTCATGTATGCAGACAAAAATCCTCCTTGACGAGGAGCAGATACCAAAGAACTGGTATAACATCCAGGCGGACCTGAAGTCACCGCTCGATCCGCCCCTCCACCCGCAGACGCACAAGCCGGTCGGCCCCCAGGACCTCTCGGCGATCTTCCCGATGGAGCTGATCCGGCAGGAAGTTACTACCGAACGGAACATCGCGATACCCGGGGAAGTCAGGGACGTCATGCGCCTCTGGAGGCCCACGCCGCTTTACCGTGCCCACCGCCTCGAGAAATTCCTGAAGACCCCCGCAAAGATCTACTACAAGTGGGAGGGTGTCAGTCCCGCGGGAAGCCACAAGACGAATACCTCGGTACCCCAGGCGTACTACAACATGAAGGAGGGAGTCGAGCGGATCTCGACGGAGACCGGTGCGGGCCAGTGGGGTTCGGCCATCGCGTTCGCGACGATGCTGTACGATATGGACTGCACCATCTACATGGTCCGTTCGAGTTACGCGCAGAAACCGTACCGGAAATCGATGATGCAGGTCTGGGGGGCGGAATGCATCCCGAGTCCCAGCACGAAGACGAAATCCGGGCAGGCGGTCCTTGCAAAGGATCCCGATACCCCGGGGAGCCTCGGCATCGCGATCTCCGAGGCGGTCGAAGATGCGGCGTCCCACGATAATACCAATTACGCGCTGGGCTCGGTGCTGAACCATGTCTGCCTCCACCAGACGGTGATCGGGCTCGAGTGCCGGGAGCAGCTGGCGATGGTGGACGATTATCCCGACGTCGTCATCGGTGCGGTCGGCGGAGGCTCGAACTTTGCCGGCATCTCGTTCCCGTTCGCCGGCGATAAATTAACCGGGAAACACCCGGAGATCGATATCATAGCCGTGGAACCGGCTTCCTGCCCGACCCTGACAAAAGGGCTGTACACCTATGACCTCGCAGACGAGGCGGGATACACACCGCTCCTCAAGATGTTCACGCTCGGCCACGACTTCGTCCCGCCCTCCATGCACGCCGGCGGGCTCCGGTATCACGGCGATTCGCCGATCGTCTCCCGGCTCGTCCACGACGGGACCATGAGAGCCGTGTCGTACCACCAGAGCGAGGTCTTCGAAGCCGCGCAGACCTTCGCCCGGACGGAGGGCATCATCATCGCCCCCGAGACGTCCCACGCTATAAAATCCGTTATCGACGAGGCGCTTGCCTGCAAAAAGACGGGCGAGAAGAAGACGATCCTGGTCAACTGTTCCGGCCACGGCAACTTCGACATGAGCGCGTATGATGCGTTTTATTCCGGCCAGCTGGTGGACTACGAGTACCCGGATGCCCTGATCAAGGAAGCGCTTGCCCGGATACCGAAACTCTGATCCAACCTTTTTTTATGCGCCGCATCGGTCTCGTGGTCAACCCGCTCGCCGGTATGGGAGGATCGGTCGGGCTCAAGGGAACTGATGGGAACGAGGCAGAGGCAAGGGCACGGGGAGCACGACCGGGTGCAGGAGAGCGTGCGAAGGCTGCCCTGGAGGCCCTCACCGGCGTCCCGGGCCTCCATTTTGTGACCTGTTCTGGGGCCATGGGAGAGGATATTTTCCGAAAGGCAGGCATCTTCCGGTACGAAATCGTGTATCGTTATTCAGGAGAGAGCACCGCTCAGGACACGAGAAACGCGGTCCGTGCGTTCCTCGACACGGGTGTCGACCTGGTCCTTTTCTGTGGCGGCGACGGTACGGCCCGGGATGTGTACGATGTCACGGGCAAAGAGGTGCCCATCCTCGGCATCCCGGCCGGGGTCAAGATGTATTCAGCCGTCTTTGCAGTCGATCCGTGTTCTGCAGCGGCGATTCTCTCTGCCCCGGAAGGGTTTGCCCTCCGGGACGCGGAAATCATGGACATCGACGAGGAAAGCTACCGGCGGGGAACCCTGAGAGCAATTCTATACGGGATCGCCCGTATTCCCACCCTGCCCGGGATGACGCAATTATCCAAGCAGGTCTTTGAGGAGGCAGACGAGGACCGGGCCAGAGCGGAGATCGCGAGGTTCATCGGCGAAGTGATGCTGCCGGACACACTCTACATCCTGGGCGCAGGATCTACGATCGAGGCTGTTGCCCGTTGTGCCGGGATACCCAAAACGCTCCTCGGAATAGACGCGGTGAAAAACGGCATGGTTGTTGCGGCGGACGCGGATGAGCGTACTCTCCTTGCGCTGACCGAGAAGGAAGAGCGGATCCGGATCATCGTGAGCCCGATCGGTGCCCAGGGGTTTATAGTCGGCAGGGGAAACCAGCAGATCAGTGCACGGATCGTAAAGCGTGCGGGAGTTGGAAATGTCATCGTGGTCGCAACGCCCCACAAACTCCGGGAGACGCCGGTGCTTTACGTTGATACCGGGGATCCCGCGCTCGATGCCGCGTTTGGCACATCCATCCAGGTAATCTCCGGGTACCGTATCGCCCAGAGGAAAAAGATCTTCCATCCCGGTTGCGGGTAAACAGGAAAATCATCGGGGACTGGTGAACAATAACGGTACCGGGCAGAATTCCGAACCCAGCCGGTTTTCAGGTCCGGCAACTGGTGCGGGAACACGCTTTTTTTAAAAAAGGGAAACAAAAAGGTGCGAGGGAGGAAATTATTTGACGGGCCAGAGGGGAACAACCATCGTTCCCTTGCCATACGTCTCATTGACTACCTGTGCAAGGCCCGTGTAGATCGCGGAGAAGCCGCAGAACAACCCTTCCCATCCTGCGATCTGCGTCACGGCCTGTATGCCCGTGAACTCTCCTATCGCGAGGAGGAAGAAGAGGATCGCGAGCGATCCGAATACGAACTGCATGGCGCGGTTGAACCGGAGCGTGCCTATGAACATCACGGCGGTGAAGATGCCCCACATCGCGAGGTACGCCGCCATTGCCGCTGCCGAGGTCTTCGCCCCGATTCCCAGCGACGGGAAGACGACCAGGCCGACGAGCGAGAGCCAGAAGAGGCCGTACGACAGGAATGCAGTCGTCGCAAACGTGTTCCCCTTCTTCCATTCCATCGTCCCCGCGAAGAGCTGGGCGATCCCCCCGTAGAAGATCCCCATCGCGAGGATCATGCTCCCGAGTTCGAAGAACCCTGCATTGTGCAGGTTCAGCAGGACAGTCGTCATCCCAAAGCCCATCAGCCCCAGCGGTGCGGGGTTCCCGGTGAGATCCCGGGTTGTCACTACATTTTCCATCTTTTCTTGGTTCATTTTTCACTCTCGTGTTTTATACTAGTCTTGCAAGCCCCGGTTTTTCAGAGTCCGGTACCCTTATTCCTCCAGCGTTGAAATATCGCCGGGATCGATTCCCATCTCTTTTGCCTTCAGCACCCTGCGCATGATCTTGCCGCTCCGCGTCTTGGGGAGTTTGTCCACGAACTCTATCTCGTGGGGTACGGCGATGGGGCCAAGGGTCATCCGGACATGGTACATCAGGTCCTGCAGGAGTTTTTCACCCGGCTGGTTCCCTACTCTCAGGATAACGAATGCCTTGA
>DASPUR010000210.1:0-2218 GCA_035622795.1 Methanoregula sp.
GGCTGTTGCCAGGGCACTCGCCGCGGCGCACCGGTCTGCCGGTTCCCGAATCGGCGAGGGAGGTCGGGAATCCCCCTGAATACCGGGGACCGGTATCGCTCGCGGAAAGCCCCGGAACGCGGTTGAGCGGTTCCTCCCGTCCTGTCTGGAGGAAAATGTGGACGCCCGGATGCTGAAGCGTTCGGCAGGCAAAAGCGATATCCAGGTACCCGCTTCACCACAGGATTACTTCTACCCGGGCCCCGGTCTCCAGCCCCTCGCTCTCGGCCGGGATCCTGACGAGCCCCGTGCTCCGCACCAGGGTGTTCAGGAGACCGGATTTCCCGAAGAGCGGTGTAGCTATGCCGTCGTTCACCACAACCCGGACATAATCCTCGCGGCCCCGTGTGGAGGGGACGTTTTCGGCAAGGACAGCACCGGTAGTCCGGATACTGCTCTCCGACTCCCCGGTCATTGAGGCGATGAGACGGCTCCCGATTGCGACAAGTACGACAACAGCCGCCGCGGGATGGCCCGGGAGGCCGATGACCGGCTTTCCCGAGAATTTCCCGATAATCGTGGGCTTGCCCGGGGCGATCGCTACTCCGTGGACCAGCACTTCTCCTTCACCGCCGATGACCGCAGCGACCATGTCCCGCTCGTCTTTCGAGCTCCCGCCGGAGATGAGCACCGCGTCGCACTCCGCGGCTGCCTTCTTCATCGCGGAGCCGAGAGCCGCCCGGTCGTCCCGGATGATGCCGTACCGGACCGGGATGCATCCCTGGCCCTGCACGAACGATGCGATCACGTACGAGTTCACGTCCCGCACCTGCCCCCGGGCCGGGATCCCGGAGGCCGGGATGAGTTCGTTCCCGGTCGAGAGGATGGCGATCCTCGGTTTCTTCGAGACCGGGACGGAGGTGCAGCCGGCCGCGGCGAGGACACCCGTGTCCTGTGCCGAGATTTTCCTCCCGCACCGGAGCACAACCTCCCCTTTCCGGAAATCCTCGTTTGCGAGGAGGACGTTCTCGCCGTGCGCGACCGGTTTTCTGACCATGACGTCCCCGCCTGCAGTCCCGGCATTCTCGATCATGACCACGGCATCGGCACCTGCCGGGAGGATACCGCCGGTGGGGACGTAGACGCATGATCCCGGGGTGACGGCCCGTTCCTCATCTGCCCCCATCGCTACCCTTCCTGCAAGCGAAAGGAATGCCGGGACTGCATCGCTTGATCCGCTGGTATCTGCCGCCCGGACCGCATAGCCGTCAACCACGGACCGGGTGAACCCCGGGATATCGATATCCGACCGGATATCCTGCCCAAGGATCCGGCCCGGCGAATCGCACAGGGGGACCAGTTCCATCCCTGCCGGGACCCCGATGCTCCTTGCGGCTTTCACGGCCTCCGCAACCGGGACAACCGTGAAAAACACGCTCATTTAAAGCAGCCGAGCTGGCAGGCCCGGATCTTGATCTTGTGGGTATTGCAGTACGCGGTGATCTCCTGCTTGGTGATCTTGTGCTTGTCCGCGATCAGAAAAGCCTGCGGGCAGGTGATCTCCTTGTCGATACCCTCTTCCAGGAAGACTTTCTCGACTTTTTTGGCGTCCATGCTAACACTGTACCACATACTCCCGTATAGTGTTTACTCCGCCTCCACGGGAGACTTATAAAAAAAAGCAGCGCCAACAAAGGATAGTGATGAAGGTCGCACTCATCAACTCCGTGCAGGACGCGGCCGGCCTCAATATCCGGCACCATATCGAGCGCCTGCTCGAGGAAGACCCTCGTGGATGGGGCGAAACCGGGCGGGAGTACGCTTTCTTCGAAACCGCCTGCCGGCTCATCCACGCGGAGCACGCCGATGTCGCAATCGATGCGGACCTCGTCATCTTCCTCTCGCGGCACGCGAGCGAGAACCCCGTGCCCGTCCTTACGGTCCATGTGACCGGCAATTTCGGGAATGCCGGGCTTGGGGGTATGCCCCGGACGCTTGCCCCTGCCGCTGCAGGCATGATGCAGGCGACCCTGCGGGCCCTTGCAAAGCACTGCCCGGAAGGCTACCGGGTCTCGTACGAGGTCACCCACCACGGCCCGACCGGCCTCTCCCATCCCTCGTTCTTCGTGGAGATCGGGAGCACCGAAGCCGAATGGTCCGATCCGGTTGCCGGGAAGGCAGTCGCCGAGAGCGTCCTGTCCGCAGCCCCGCAGCACCCGGTACCGCTTATCGGCTTCGG
>DASPUR010000211.1:0-12510 GCA_035622795.1 Methanoregula sp.
CCAGAGGGGGAGGCCACCCAAGGGGGCAAGCCCCCTTGACCCCTCACGGTTGATTTTCACTAGATTCCTGTTTACACGGCCATGCTCCACGGGGCGAGCCCCGATGCGGCGGCGAGCACCCGTGGCTCCCTCCTGGTCCAATACTATCACTCGCAGGTTATCCGGGCAGTTCATCCGGTTTATCATTCAAATCCCGAGAGGGCCGCCACTCCTAATCTGTTATAACCATCCTCCGCCAACCTTAAACCATGCAGGCGATAGTCCCGGCGGGCGAACTGGAAAGCCGCATGCGGCGCTTTCGCGCCCGGATGGACGTGGCGAACCCCGGGTGGGGGATCGCGGTCATACTCTCCAAGATCAACCTCTTCTATTTCACCGGCACCATGCAGGACGCGATGCTCATCGTCCCCGGTGACGGCGACCCGGTCCTCTGGGTCAGGCGGAGCTACGAGCGTGCGGTCGACGAATCGGAGTTCCCTGAAATACGGCAGATGCGGAGCTACCGGGATGCCGCTGCGACGATGGCGAAGATCCCGGAGACCGTCTGGCTCGAGACCGAGCACGTCCCGCTCGCGGCGTACGGGCGGCTGCAGAAGCATTTCCCCTTCAGGGCAGTCAGGGATGTCGATGCCGAAGTGCTCCGGATCCGGGCGGTCAAGAGCCCGTACGAGATCGGCTTCGCGGAAGAAGCCGGGGCGATCCACCGCCGCGTGCTCGAAGACCTCGTTCCGGGGATTATCCGGGAAGGGATGAGCGAGGCTGAGTTCTCGAGCGAACTCTATTCCCTGATGATGCAGGAAGGGCACCACGGGATCGTCCGGTTCGGGATGTCCGAGGCGGAGATCGTGCTCGGCCTCATCGGTTTCGGAGAGAGTTCGATCTACCCGACCTTTCTCGACAGCCCCGGCGGGAACGCCGGCCTCTCCCCCGCGGTGCCGCTGCTCGGCAGCAGGGAACGGAAGCTTGCGGCAGGGGACCTCATCTTCTGTGACGTCGGCTGCGGGTACCACGGGTACCATACCGACAAGACCATGACGTACGTCTTCCGGGGGAGCCTTCCGGAAGAGACCGTCGCGATCCACCGGCAGTGCGTCAGGATCCAGGACGCAATCGCGCCCCTCCTCCGGCCCGGGGCGATCCCGTCGGAGATCTACGCGACCATCACGTCCGGCCTCGGACCGGATTTCCTCGAGAACTTCATGGGATTCGGGAACCGGAAGGTGCAGTTCCTCGGCCACGGCATCGGCCTGGAGATCGCGGAAAATCCCGTCATAGCGAAAGGTTTCGACGAGCCGCTCCAGGAAGGGATGGTCATCGCGCTCGAACCGAAGAAGGGAATACCGGGCATCGGGATGGTCGGTACCGAGAACACCTACGTTGTCACGGAAAAGGGCGGCCGGTCCATCACCGGGAACCACCCGGGGCTGATGCCGGTCGGGTAGAATGTTCTCATAATTTTAAAGTCTCGTTTTTTGCTTTGAATAGGGAAAAATATGAAATAATACGAGGGAGTCACGGGCGTTCGGGGTCTATCGACCCTCACCCCGTGGAACATTACGTCGTTCGTCCGATCGAACAAAAATTTTTTCTTGATAATACATTGGAACGCGGCTCATTTCTCAAAAGTTCGTAACATTTCAGAACTTTTTGAGATGTTGAATTGAATTGATTGTAACGGAAGAGACCCTCCTACCCGTCTGAAGTTCCCGGATTCCGGAAAACCCCGATCAACAATCTCCCCTCTTCAGGGGGTCGGGGGCCACATGCTCGCAGGAATTACTCTCCCATGCCAAGGATTGGAAAAAAGTTTGCCGCTAAAATTTTCCCGGCAGTTTCTTCAAAAAATTTTAAGGATCAGTCTTTGCTGCCGCCGGAACGGCAGTCCCCCTCAGTCTCCCCCGCGTCAGCGAGAAGAAGATCCCGGCGATGCTGAGCAGGGAAAAGACCGTGAACCCGGCCCTCATGGCCATCATGAGCTGACCGTGCACAAGCGGGGTAATCTCCACCCTCCCGACATAAATCGCGATGATCATCGTTGCGATTCCCATCGAGAGCATCTGACCGACCAGGCGCATAGTGCCGAGCGTGCCGGAGGCGATCCCGAGATACTTCTTTTCGACGGAACTCATGATCGCGTTGGTGTTGGGGGAAGAGAAGAGGGCAAAGCCGAAGCCGAGGAGCGCGAGGGTGGCGATCAGGACGATGATGCTGGAATCCTCCGTGAGGATCGAGAGGATGAACAACCCGAGAGCGAGGATCGCCATGCCGGCAGACGCGATGGTCCCGGGTTCGATCCTGTCGGAAAGCCAGCCCGCCCAGGGAGAGAAGACCGCCTGCATGACCGGCTGGACCACGAGGATGGTCCCTGCAATGCTCGCAGGAAATCCCCGCACGTACTGGAGATAGAGGCTGAGGAAGAATGCGATCGAGAAGGTGGAGGCATAGTTGATGAGCGCTGCGAACCCCGAGAACGCAAAGACGTGGTTTTCGGTAAACAACTTCATGGAGAGGAGCGGGTAGCCGATCCGGAGCTCGCGGGCGATAAAAACGAGGAACATGACCGCCCCCGCGAGAAGGAGGATGAACCCTTCCCGGTCCGGGATGAGGGAGAAGCCGTACATGACGCAGACCAGGGTGAGGCCGTACTGGATGGCTCCCCCGAGGTCGTACCGCTCCCCCCGGGATTCCGCCCACTCGCCGTTGAGGAAGAGGAGGATCAGCGCAATCGCGGCGATGCCGACCGGGACGTTGACCAGAAAGATGCTCCTCCAGCCGAGGTGGGTTGTCAGAAAGCCGCCGATGAACGGCCCGAGCGAGAGGCCGAGATAGACGGCGGTGGTATAGATCCCGAGCGCCTTCCCCCGCTCCGTTACCGGGGTGACTTCCGTCAGGATGGCGACAGAGGTCCCGAAAACCAGGGCTGCCCCGCTGCCCTGCATAATCCGGAGGAGGATCACCATCAGCGTTGAGGAAGAGAAGACCATGAGAAACGAGGAGGCGATGAAGAGGAATAGCCCGGCTACAAAGATTTTCTTGCGGCCGCAGATATCGGCGACTCTCCCGAACGGGACGAGGAAAACACCGGCGGCCAAAAGATAGGCGGTGGAGACCCACGTGAGGGCGACGGCGTCCATGGAGAACTCCGAGCCAATCGCCGGCAGGGCGATTGTCACGGCCGAGAGATCGAACGGCGTGAGAAAACCGGCAAGGACGGCGATGAAGAGCGCGACGGACTTTTGCCCGGGAGTTTTCATGGTGGCACACTCTGGTTGCCGGGATCGGATATTAAACCAGAGGGGAAGCGTAGGACGCGGGAGAAGGGCCGGGATCCCGGGACCCTCTCTTAAAACAAAAAGGGCTTTCGGAGCTGTGGGATAAGAAGGGGGCAGCTGCCTGGAAGAAGTCAGCGAAAAGGGTGTAGTATCCTGCAGGGGATGGCGGACTCGTCTTTGGCGCCCTGCGGGTTAGCGTGAAGTTCCGGTCGGTTCCGGGATATTCCGGTAGACGAGACAGATGTTCTGTTCGAGGTTATGGTTTTATAAGGAACTTCAGCACCGATGAAAGGATTTTCCGCAGGCTCCTGCTCCGGAAAACCTCTGCCATCGACGGGTTGGTCGGGAAGAGCCTAAAGAGAAGCCCGGAGCAGATTACCCGGCAGCTGCCTGCTGGAGGAAAATACGGCCTTTCGACGTGAGCCGGAGCGCCATTCCGCCCCCCGGGGTCTCCTCGACCAGGAACCTCTCGGAAAGGAGGTTCCGGATACCGGACCGGACAAGCCGTTCGGAATGGAAGGCGTGCAGCCGTTCTACAACGCTGCGCGGAGGACAGCCCTGGTTCTGCAGGACTTCCTGGAGGATATCTACATGGAGAGGTTCAGGTATGAAAATCTTAGGGGTTTCGTACACGATTGCCTGCATCGGCAGTCTCCTTGGTGAAGGGCGTAGCCGCGGAGTGCAGGAGCCGGTCCGGCGCTCCCGGGGCCAGTCTCGATGGTCCGCATCACCGGGACTGGTGGTCCCGGTTGTGTTTGCGAGCCGGGATACGCTGCTGCCCGGTTTCATGCGGACCGGATGGATCACCTGCGGAATACATAGTGCCGGGGAATAAAAACCTTTGGGCGCCCGGAAGGCGGAATATCCCCCGGCAGGCCCTGAATGCCAAAAGAAGCCGTTCCCGGTGGATCCGGATCCTTTAATGCCCGCAGCGGAAATGCGGAAGTACCAGGCAGGGAGGTATATTACCGGGCAGGAAGGTTACCTAAAGCGATCCCTTCCGTTTCTTTACCCAGAAGATCCGGGAATGCTCTTCGCGTTCCATCTCGTCCCTCCGGAGGGTGATCGCCTCCCTTGTCGCGTAGAGATCCGGTATGACCCGGAACTCAAGGGCATTGACCCGCCGCTTCAGCCGCAGGATCTCGGCGCTCAGGATCCGGGCGGCAGCGAGGAGTTCCGCGTGCCGGACGATCGCTTCGGTGAGCCCTTCGAATGCCTCGGCGGCCTCATCGATAACAGAGGACGTGCCGATGAGCCCGTACCCCCGGTCTGCCAGCTCTTTTCTCACCCCGTCGGCGGTAAAGACCGGCAGCTGCATCCCCATGACATTGCGGGATGTAACCCGGATTTCCGGTGATCTCTCTACGGAGATGGAGACGATGACGATCCCGAGGGACCCCTCCATCATCTTGGCGATGGAAAGGGTCTTTCCGGCGTTTTGGGAGAGGTCGCCGAGTTCCTGCTCCGAGCGCCGGGTGCTTTTTGCGATCGCGATCAGTTCGAGGATCAGGACGTCCCGCTTGAGCTTCAGGAGACGGTGGCCGTTCTCGGCGATCTGGATCTTTCTCCTGACCGCCTGGAGGCCGGCGCGGGTTGCCTGGATATCGCCCTGCATCATATCACGAGGTACTGTGCAATCTTCTCCGGCTCAACCCCGTCCTCGATCCCCCGGACTATGGCCCGGATATTGAAGACCTCGTACTTCTTGCGCTCGAGATACAGAATGACGGGCAGGATCGAGAAGGGATTGCGTTTCGAAAGCCCGGCCATCCGGTTGAGCCGGACCCGGGCTACGGCCATCTCCATCTCGTGGAGGGGCCGTTTCCGTTCGACCCACCGGTCGCTGATATAGTCCTCCGCTTCCTGGGCCGAAACGTTGCCCCCGGCTGCCAGCGAGCGGTACGCTTCCACGAGCAGCGGGTGGAGCCGGAACGTACGGAACGTGGAAACAAAAACGTCGCGGTCCGCGATACGGGACAGGGCGCTGAGTTCATCCACCGATATATTTCCGCCCTCGATCATCTGCCCGGAAGGGTCTTTTCCGGCAGCGCCGGCCCGGAGCCGGAGGAGGTTCCGGAAGTTGGCGAGATCTATCTCGAGCCGGAGGGAATCGAGGAAGAGTTCCCCGCCGGGAATGCCGCTCCCGCAGTTCCGGATCAGATCGGTATAGTACTGCTGCCAGAGCCGGTTCTCGAGTTCTGAAAAGAGGCACGGCCTCTCCAGGATCCGGCACTCTCTCTCAACGACCGGGTACAGCCGCCAGCTCCCCAGTTCTGCAATCACGTTCTCAAACGAGCCTGCACCCAGGAGGGCCTCGAGGGCCGCTGAATCGAGATCGCCTGCCGGAACGAGGATCTCACGTATCCGGTCGGTCGGGAGCCCGCGCCGTTTCCCCCTCAGCACGATCATGACGTTGACAATGTCCCAGCGGTGGAGGTACCAGTCGGTGAGCGTCTTTAAGTTGCCCGTAGTGAGCTCGCGGACATCCCCGCAGGCGGCAGCGAGGTTCGCCGCGAGGGCGATCTCGATCCGGTCGATGTCCGGCCGCAGGCCCGGGAAGATATGGATCTCCCGGGCATACCCGTGCTCCCCGATGAACCGGGCGATCTGGGCAACGCTCATATGGATCATGCGGAGGTAATCCCCGCGGGGGATGAGCTGGTGCGCACGTATCCTGAGGCGGGTGCAGGTATAGATCGTGCCCGAAGGGTTGGGCGCCGCGGTATTGACCCAGTTGCCCCGCCCGCTCCGTAAACCCATGGCGCTGCGATGGTTCAGCTCAAACACCCCGGGGGACTTCCGGTCTCACAAGGGAATACATACCGGATTTGTTTATTAAGTGTTCCCCGGTGCCTGAGGTTTTCGTCCCGTAAAACCCGGCGGGGCCATTTCCCTAATCGATCCACCGCGTAACGTTCTCGACCGGGGGACGGACCGAGGGCGGTAGCTCTTCCTGCGCATATCCGATTGCGCACCCCATCAGCTCCCATTCGCCCGGGGAGATGCCGAGGATCCCGCAGAACCCTTCGTTCTCTCCCATGCGGGAAGTTATGGACACGATCTGGAACCCGAGATCGAGCGCTGTCGCCTTGAGCCACATGTTCTCCAGGCAGTGGGCGAGGGACTGGAGCTCTACGGGCGGGAAGCCTTTCCGTTCGGCGACAACGATGTAGTACGGGGCCGTACCTACGCCCGGCACTATCCCCATCTTACGGATGGCGGCAAGGCGCTGGACAAACCCGGCAGCCCGCTGCCGGAGGGAGGGATTGTTTTCCATCTCCCGCTCGAGTTCGTCCGACATCCTGTTCACCTCGGCAAAAACGAGCGGGACCGCCCGGCGCATCCCTGCCGAACCGTTCGTAAAGACGAAAAACCGGCGGAAATAGTCGTCCGCTCCGCCGACCGCCGCGGCAGCGTACGGGGCAAGGAGGCCCGCGTGGATGATCCGGCTGACTGCATCCACGGGCGGCGCTTCGGGCCGGAACATCCGGTACGAGCGGCGGTCTGCAAGGATCTCATCGAGAACCATGTTCTTCTGTTCGGATAGTCCGGTGCACATGATAACCGGGAGGAAATTTGTCGGGGATTTTTTTAACCATTGCGGTACCGGGCAGCCCTCAGGCGCACGAACCGGAAAAAAAGTTTTTTAGCGGACCGAAGACCGGTAAGCGCCCGCCGGAACGACGATCTCGAACCGTGCACCGCTGCCCTTTGCCCCGGTCTCGCGGATAGCGATATGGGTTATGTCGAGGATCTCACGGCTGAGGTACAACCCAAGGCCGGTGTTGGTCCCGTAACCGCGGCTGAAGATCTTCTCCTTGATGTCGGCGGGAATCCCTTTCCCGTCGTCCTCGATAACGATCACCAGTCCTTCGGGGGATTCGCGGGCGGATATGGTAATCTTCGAGAAATCCCCGGCGTGCCGGGTCGCATTCTCGAAGAGGTTGTAGAAGACCCTCCCGAAGAGCGGATCGGCATAGATCTCGTACCGGACGGGTTCTTTCGGGACCGAGAAGAGCGCTGCATCGAAATGCGCCATCGCCTCGGAGAGGATCGCCTGGAGCGAGAGCCATCGGGGGGATGCGGCGCCGATATCGTCGTAGATCTTGGTGAACTGGATCTGCCGGTTGATGGTATCGAGTATCTTCTCCTGCCGGGTGAGGTAATCCTGCACCGCGGGATCGCTCACCATCGGCTTCATGAACCCGTTGTACCCGATCGCAACGGTGAGGAGGTTTGCGATATCGTGCCGGGTGATCTGCGTGAGGAAGTGGAGCTTCCGGTTTACCTGCCCGATGGCTTCCGCGGCCTTCTTCCGGTCGGTCACGTCGTGGGCCACGATGCTGATCACCGGAGAGGCCCCTGCCGCGGAGATCATGCTCGATGCGAGCTCGACATCCCGGTAGCTCGAATCGCTGCACCGGATCCTCGCCTCCCCGGAGAACCCCTCGCGGCTGCAGATACGGTCGGCGATAGGGGCCATCGGGTCCGCCGGATCGATGATGATCTCGGGAAGGAGGAGCGTCGGGAGGATCTCGGGGCCGTACCCGAGAAGCCCGATGAAGGACGGGTTAGCCTCTGCTATCCTCCGGCTCTCACCGTTCACCATGAAGATGTACTCGGCAGCCTTGTCCACCACCGCGTGGTACCTGCGCTCGCTCTCCTTGAGTTTCCGGTCGAGGGCGTGGCGGTGGATCGCCATATCGATGGTGGCGAGGAGTTCCCGGTCCATGAACGGCTTGACGATGTACCCGTAGGGAGCCGTCTCCTTGGCACGCGCGAGCCGGTGGTCGTCGACGTATGCGGTGAGGTAGATGACCGGGATCTCAAACCTCTCCTGGATGAGCCGCGTAGTCTCGATCCCGTCTATCTCTCCCATGAGCTCAATGTCCATGAGCACGAGGTCGGGGTGTTTCTCTGCGATCTGCTCGAGTGCGTCTTCCCCAAAAGCAACAGGATCGGCTACGCTGTACCCGGATTTTGTCAGCATCTCCTGCATGCGGAGTGCGATGACGCCGTCGTCCTCAACGATCAGTATGGATTGTCCTGCCATCCTCTCCCTCTGGTCCGCCAGACGCCCGGGTGCCGGGGCGAACGACGATTAGTCTTCCTTCTTTTGATCTGCCGTGCCAGGTGCACACGGTTGTCACCGGTCCCGGGCGGAAATAAGCAGCAATCGTATTGCCCGTTGATTAATAATGGTTTGCATATCGTACCGCAGCCCCGAACAAAAAAGTAGTGACCGGCCCGGTTCCTTACGGGGAGAGAAAATGCGGGCAGGCTGCAGGCGGCCGGAGTGGTCTGGCCTGTGAAGGGCCTTTTTCAGTTCATCCCGAAGGCCCCTCCACCGGCAGCGATTCCCGATCAAAGCAGATCAGCCTGCCTTTTTCACAAACGTACCGGCCCCGTACTCCCGGAATGCCTGGCTGAGCTCTTCCTGCGTGTTCATGACAATCGGGCCCCGCCAGGCGACCGGTTCGTGGAACTGCCTGCCGGAGAAGAAGAGGAACCTGAACCCTTCCCCCGATGCATGGGCCGTGACACGTTCCCCGTCGGAGAAAAGCACCATATCACGGTTCCGGACCGGTTCGCCCCGGCCGGGCAAAAACATCCCTTCCCCGCCGATAATATACGCCGCGGCCGTATAACCCGGGCGTACCGGGTGGGTGTACGACGTCCCGGGACCAAGCGAGATGTCGAGGTACTCCGGATCGGCGACGATGTTCTCGACCGGCCCGCGGATCCCGCCGGCCGAACCGCAGATGATTCGGATCTCCGTCCCCTCCTGCGGTCGCACGACCGGGACAGATCGGCGTTTCACTTCCTGGTACCGGGGGTCCATCATCTTCTCCGCACTTGGGAGGTTGACCCAGAGCTGGAAGCCCCCCATCCTCCCGCCGACGGGTTTTGGCATCTCCTGGTGGATGATGCCCGATCCGGCGGTCATCCACTGGATGTCGCCGGCACCCACCGTGCCGGCATTGCCCATGCTGTCGCCGTGCTCGACCTTCCCTTCGAGCATGTACGTGACCGTCTCGATCCCCCGGTGGGGGTGCCAGGGAAAACCGGCAAGGTAGTCCTCCGGCCGGGTACCGGCCCGGAAATCGTCGAGCATGAGGAAGGGATCGAAGAGGGGGACCTCCTCGTACCCGAAGGCGCGGTGGAGCCGGACGCCGGCGCCCTCGATGGTCTGGTATGCGGCGAAGACCCGTTCAACCGTTCGTTCTTCGGCCATAATGGCCTCCTTTTGCACCGTCACGGGATTAAGGTTTTCGCCGGTCCGCACACCGTTCCCGCCCGGGACGCCTGCAGAGTCCCGCTTCCCGCGATCCTTTAAAAATCTCCGGCACGAAAACCACCGGTACCACCATGAAACTGAAACAGGCACTGGCCGGGACGGTGCCGGAAGAATCGCTCCGCCTGCTCTCAAACCACTTCGATGTCATCGGCAATGTCGCCGTCCTCTCGCTCCCGTCCGCCCTGGAACCGTACAAGAAAACGGTCGCTGCAGCAATCATGGCGGGCCGGAGGAATATTTACACCGTCCTCAACAAGGTGACGATGGTGACGGGGGATGCCCGGACCGCCCGGTACGAGGTCCTTTCCGGCGGGACCACCGTCACGCTCCACACCGAGTTCGGGTTCCGGTACCGGCTCGACGTGACAAAAGCGTTTTTCAGCACTGCCCTGGCGTACGAGCGGATGCGGGTCACCGACCAGGTCGAACCCGGGGAACGGGTGCTCGTCCCGTTCTGCGGCATCGGGCCGTTTGCCATCCCGGCTGCCGCACGGGGCGCCCCGGTGACCGGCATAGAGAAGAATGCGGACGCATTCTTCTGGCTCAACGAGAATGTCGCGCTCAACCATGTCCG
The DNA here is from genome assembly GCA_035622795.1 of Methanoregula sp. GTDB lineage: Archaea > Halobacteriota > Methanomicrobia > Methanomicrobiales > Methanospirillaceae > Methanoregula. The sequence continues at coordinate 10,145 of DASPUR010000211.1, forward strand.
GAACCTGTTCACGGCAATCCGGGGGGACGCGTTCGATACCTCCCCGATTGCCGGATCAACGTTTGACCGGATCATCATCCCGACCCCGTATGGAATGGATGCGATCCTGCCGGTCCTCTCGCGATTCCTCGCTCCGGGCGGGATGATCCATTTCTACACCTTCAGGAACCGCCGGCAGGTGCCTGGCATCCTCGCGGCTTTTGCAGAGAACGGTTTTTCGGTTACCTATTACCGGTCCTGCGGGAACGTGGCGCCGGGGATAAGCCGTTGGGTCTTCGATATCGAAACCCGGACGGGCTGAACGAGAGGCCCGGGAAAACGGGCCGGGAAAAACGATCCCCGGGACCGGTCGCCAAAGTTCCCCGGGGCACGGGACCGGCTGCCCCGGCTGCCCGGGTTTATTATTCCGGAGAAACAATGCGGTAAGGATCGATCATGTACGAAACCCTCTTTGCTGTCCTCATGGTGATCGCACTCGGCCTGATAGCCGGCTCCGCGCTCGGTCTCATCATCGGTTTCCTTGCCGGAACGCAAATGCGGGAATGGTCCAAGATGGACCTGCGCGCGAAGAAAATCAATGCGGCCCTTGTCGCGATCTGCAGCCTTGCGTTCATTGCGGTTCTTGCGTGGTACAGTCTGTTGCGCTGAGGGGCGGGAAGACATAAAAACGCGTGCCGTTTTGCGGGGCCGGGGGATTCCCCCTTTTTCCGGATTTTTGTCCCCGCGGGAGATGATTCGGGGGAACCGGAAGGTTTCCTGCCAGACAGACCGCGAAACGAAACCGAAGAAATGTCCTTTAAAGAACTCTTCTTCCCCGGATAGCGGTCTGCGCTTTACCATTCCGGGACGTTAGAACAAAACTCACGCCCGCCGGAACATGCCGGGCGGGATCCGGATCTCGAACCGGGCCCCGCGCCCGGGCCCGCCGTTCTCACGGATCCCGATGCCGGTAACGGACAGGATCTCGCGGGCGAAGTAGAGGCCGAGGCCGGTGTTTTTTCCCGCCCCCCGGTTGAAGATCCGCTCTTTCTGCTCGGGGGGGATGCCGGCCCCGTCGTCCTCGAATACCAGGACGAGGTCCGCGCCGCTCTCACCGGTGTGCACCCGCACCGCTCCTGCCGTACCCGCGTGCTGCAGGACGTTCTCTGCAAGGTTGGAGAAGACCCGGCCGAGCAGGGGGTCTGCCTTCACCATTACGCCGGCAGTATCGTTCGTTAACCCGATCTTCGCAGGTGAGAGAAGGGGGACCGCCGCCTTCTCGATGACTGCACGGAGGTCCTGCCAGACGGGCGGGCCCGCCGCAATCTTCTCAAACTCCTTCGAAAATTTCAGGAGGCGGGAGATGTCGGAGACCGCCCGCTCCATGATGGTGATGTACTCGGCGATGCGCTCTCCCGGGTTCTCGAGGCGCATCAGCTGGGTATACCCGCTGACGATGGTAAGCTTGTTGTTGATGTCATGCCGGGTTGCAGACGAGATCGAAGCCAGTTTCCTGTTGGCGATCCGGACCGATTCCTCGTTCTGCCGGAGGGAATCTTCTGCGTTTTTCCTCCGTACCGCAGAAAGGACCATCTGCCGGAGTTCTTCCATCTGCACCTCCGGATCGCCGCAGGCATGGAGGCAGAAATCCGCACCGGTTTCCAGGGCCTTCGCTGCAAGCCCCCCGTCCTCTCCGTTGACAACGAGGATGAACGGGACTGTACTGCCGGTGTTCCGGAGCTTTGCCAGGAGATCCATCCCGCCCGTTCCGGCGGACCGGCAGCCGGCGATCACCGCCTCGTAATGCTTCCCCGAAAGAGCGCCAAGCGCTTCCGCGCCCGATCCCGCGGTATCGACCGAGATCCCACCGCTGTGCTCGAGGGCCTGTTTCCATTCCTTTTGGAGCACGGGGTCAATATCGACGCAGAGAGCGGGAATCATGGTGTCTTGCACCGGATGTGGTAATAAATTGTCGGGACTGATGTTATATATATCCGGCAGGACTGTCCCGTAATTCCCGGAGTACCGGTCACCGGTACTCCGGTCCCGCTTAAACCGCTGGGGGCCGACCCCCGGTGACCTGTTAACCGGCTACACCGACCTGATGCTCTTCGATGAGCACGAGGGGCAGGACGGGCGGCTGCCGCCATCCCAGATAAACTCCTCCCCGCACTCGTTGCAGCAGCACTCGGGACAATCGGGATCGAGGATGAAAATCGCGAATGGTCCATCGGCCTTGTTCATGATCCTCTCACTCCCGTGCCGGAAAGATGGCGGCGGTCCGGCCGATAAATATTCCGAATTGATTCCGGTCCGGCCCGGCTCCGGGCGAACGGTGGTCAGGGGTTCCGGAATATTTCGTAGACCGCCGAGAAGTCCTTCTGAGC
>DASPUR010000212.1:0-4352 GCA_035622795.1 Methanoregula sp.
GACCGTACCGGCACCGTCATTGCAATCGAAGTTTCAGCGGGCGCAAAGTCAGACGCTTTTCCTGCCGGATACAACGAATGGAGGAAAGCGATAGGCTGCAGGGTAACGTCACCGGCTGCGGAGGGCCGGGCGAACAAGGCAGTCGTCCGCCTCATTGCCGCTGCACTCGGTGTCCCGGCATCCTCGGTCAGCATCGTCTCGGGCCAGACCTCGGCCCAGAAACGCATACGGATCGAGGGTCTGGAAACAGCTGATGTGCTCTCCCGCCTCGGACATCTGCTTTCCTGAAAATTTAAAAAATCGGACCGGGCCTTTTTGTTCCGGTGTCCCGTAATGAAGAACGTTTCAGCTGTCCCGGCTGCCGGTCGCAGTGGGAAGGAACATATCCTTTAAGTAATTCCGGGCTATATATAAATATTGTACCTATGATCAGGCATTCCATTCGCAGCATGATACATGGGGGTGCGTTTACGTGTATTCACCGGATACTACCAAGTACCTTATTCACATCAGCCTCGCAGCAGAGGGGGTGGTCGAGAAACCTGACGTAGTCGGTGCCATATTCGGCCAGACTGAAGGGTTACTCGGCGAAGACCTCGACCTGCGGGATCTCCAGAGGACGGGACGGGTCGGGCGCATAGACGTCCAGATCGCGAGCAAGAAGGGCGAGACGAAAGGGGAGATCCTCATCTCCACTTCGCTCGACCGGGCAGAGACGGCCGTCCTCGCCGCGTCGCTTGAGACGATAGACAGGGTCGGGCCCTGCGTGGCCCACGTGACCGTGGAGACCGTCGAGGACATACGGGTCAGCAAGCGGAAGAAGATCGTCGAGCGGGCAAAGGAACTCCTTCTCGAACGGTTCGAGGAAGGCACCATCGATTCGGACGAGCTGCTGGATGATGTCCGCCAGACGATGCGGATCGAGAAGATCGGATCGATCGGCGAGGACAAGGTGCCTGCCGGTCCCAACGTCCTCGAATCCGATGCCATCATCGTTGTAGAGGGAAGGGCGGACGTCCTCAACCTTCTCCGGTACGGGATCAAGAACGCCGTTGCGGTCGAAGGGACCAATATTCCAAAAACCGTAGTCGAGCTCTGCGAGAAGAAGACTGCGACCGCATTCTTTGATGGCGACCGGGGCGGGGAACTGATATTACGGGAGCTCCTCCAGGTGGCGGACATCGATTCGGTCGCGTTCTCGCCCCGGGGAAAGAGCGTTGAGGACATGACCCGGAAAGAGGTCATAAAGACCCTGCGGAACAAGGTGCCGGTGGAGTATATCAGGGACCAGTACTTCGAGGACTCCGCCGAGATGCCGGCCGACCTGCGGATCGTGCGCGGGCCCGAGGAGAGCGACAAGCAGCACCGTGCCGAGAAAGCCCCGCGGAAGGCCCGGGACAGCAGCGGCGGTCCGCAGACCCTCCGGGACCACATCGAGGACGTGAAGGGCCGCAGCCTCGCCCGGTTCCTCTCCGAGGACCTCTCGGTAGTCAGGGAGACCCGTTCAGACGAGGTCGAGAAGGCGATCGATACCATGGACAACTCCGTCTCCGGGCTCGTGGTCGACCGGCCGGTGGACCAGAAACTCCTTGACCGGCTTGTCTGGAAGGGGCTCTCGTACGTGGCGGCCCGGGATTTCAAGGGGATCATCAAGCGTCCTCTCTCGATCCGGCTCATGAAAATGGGGTCCTGATCCCCGCTGCCAAATTTATTTATCCTGCACACTACCACCTAAGTACCGGGAGTGGTAGTATGCACAAAGAGGAACTCATCAACCTTCACCAGATGCTTTACGATGTAAAGTGCTATTTTGAAGATATCAATCCCGAACTGAAGTTCTCGCAGTATACTGCCCTGAAGATCACGCCGGCGCAAACGCACAAGAGCAAGATGGAGCACAAGTACGCGATCTTCGTGCTGGGGACGGAGATTGCAAACGCCATGAAGGAAGTGGACTATTCTTCCTCGAGCAGGATCTCGGCCCGCATGAAGGAGCTTGCCGACAAGACCTTCAAAGAGATGGAATGCGCGTGATCGCTCCGGCGTCATAATTTTTTTGTTTTTACGTTGCCGCCCCTGTCCGGACAGGACAGGTGTTTTTTTTAAAGAATGTGCGGTGTTTTCCGGCCTGACCCGGCCGGCCCGGGAAAAAGGATATCTTATCAGCGGCATATGGTCGCACATGGAGTATTTCACCGATACGGATATGGGACTCGATATCGGGAAGGTCAATCTTGCCGTGGAATCGGCGTTTGCCGATCACGGCAGGGGGCTTGTCCAGATGCCACCGAAGGTGTACGTGACCCTCCCGGAAGGGGATTTCCGGACAATGCCCGCCTATCTCCCCTCGCTCGCCATCGCCGGGGTCAAGATCGTCAACGTCCACCCGGGTAATCCTGCCAAGGGGCTCCCGACAGTGATGGCCCTCACGGTCATCCTCGATATCCCGACCGGCCAGCCGAAAGCGATCATCAACGCCACGAAGCTTACCGATATGAGGACCGGTGCGGCGGGAGCGGTTGCAGGGAAGTACCTCTCGCCGAGAAAGGAGATCGTGCTCGGCGTCATCGGCACCGGCAGGCAGGCAGAGGCGCAGGTCGTGGCGATATCCCGGGAACTGTCGATCCGGGAGATCCGGATCTGGGGACGGAGCGAGTCTCACATCCGGAAATTTGCAGACCGGTTCATCGAGTACCCATGCATAGCAGCTCCGATTGAAAAGGCCTGCGACTGCGACCTCCTGGTGACGACAACGCCTTCGCGGAGCCCGATTGTCCGGAGCGAATGGATCCACGAAGGGACGCATATCAACGCCATCGGTGCTGACGCTCCCGGCAAGGAGGAGCTCGACCCGGCCCTCCTCCGGCGTGCCCAGGTGTTCGTGGACGACCCTGCCCAGGCCGTCCACTCCGGCGAGATCAATGTCCCGATCAGCCAGGGCCTCTACCGGGAGGGCGAGATCGCCGGGACACTGGGCGAGGTCGTTATCGGCAGGAAGAAGCGTGCACGTCCGGACAGCATCACCATATTCGACTCGACCGGTCTTGCGATCCAGGACCTCGCCATCGCCCATATCGCGATGGAGCATGGGAGGAAGTTCGAACTGCCGTTCCTGTAGGAACTCTTTGGTCGCAGAAACAGGGGAGGGGGGGTACCCCCCTACCCCCCATCAATAATTTTTCCGAAGGGGGGGTCCCCCCGTTTAGCGGGTTGTGTACTGGATCAATTAATGAGATAGGTACCCACTCAGTGGAAATTGAGATGCCTGCCGCCGCGGTCGAAGATTCCTTTTAGAATCTTCTCCACGCCTCAGGTGTCCTGCGGAGCGAGTCGAAGGCAGCTGCCTTCTCCAGTCTCATCCCTTCGGGATTCAACTCCCCGCGGCGGCCTCAATTACCTGTCTATTTTGAATACAGGTAAGTGCATAGCGCAAAACCCGACAGGGCGTTTTGCGCGTGGGGAATCCTGATATTTACAATGACATTGTCTCGTTAAGGAGAGAGAATCTCTGTGGAAATGGCGATAAACGCCTCCAAGGTCGAAGATTCTTGCGGAATCTTCACCACGCCTCCGGCGTCCCCGCGGGGGCGAGTCGAAGGCTGATGCCTTCTCAAAGTCTCATCACTCCGGGATTCGGCTCCCCGTGGGGCCTTAATTACCTGTCTTACATGGAATTGCCAATCGGGAAAAAAAGAAAATTATTCTGTCCCGGTCTTCGCGTGCTTCTTCCAGATCTTCTCCCGGTACACCGGGCCGGAGTTATAGGTACAGAAGGGAACCAGTGTCCCGTCGGGGGTTGCGTAGTGGATGCAGCACCGGGAGACCCGGTCGAGGTCGTAGTTGTACCGGTCCATGAAGTGCATGGTGCCGATGAAGAGGGCATTCCAGTGGAACTCCCGCAGGGCCTCGAAGTTCTGTCCGATCAGCGTCTTTCCGATCATCTTCCAGAACTCCGTGGTATTTCCCTGCTCACCCATTTTTACCGAGGTGTGCATATTCTTGACGCCCTCGAGGAGTGCCTTGTACTTGTTGATGGTTCCGCCCTTCTTGATGGTATCAGCCATCTGGGAGATCGATTCGAAGAACTTGTCCACGTCAACCATACGGTTGACCGGTACGACCGCGTCCTCCTGCACGAAAACATAGGTGGCTGCACCGCAATGCTGGTGGGCGGTGAACCGGACCTGGGGCCTCCCGGTATAGGCTTCCACCAGATCCGAGAACGGGAGGACGCAGGGGACGGGGTAGAAATCGTCCTTCCGGAGGATCCCGCCCATCTGCTGCTCGATGGCATCGAGGACGTCGGGGATGGTAATCCGGGATTTCCGGACATCGTCATCGCTTGCTGCACC
>DASPUR010000213.1:0-5198 GCA_035622795.1 Methanoregula sp.
ACGGAAGTCAAGTCCCTTGCGGTCGAGTCACGGGCCTCGGCAGAGAAGATCGCCGAGATGATCGACAACCTCCAGAAACAGACCAACCACGCGGTGGAAGCAGTCTCTGCCGCCAACAATGGTGTCCGGGAAGGGAGCATGACCCTGCAGGACACGCTGGCCAGCTTCAACAATATCGTGTCGTCTATCGATAAGATCAGCAGAAACGTCGGCGAAGTCGCAGCCGCCGCGGAGGAGCAGGCTGCCTCCGTGGAGCAGGTCACCGCGAGCATCAACGAGGTCAATTCGCTGATGCAGAACACCTCCAAGGAATCGACCGACGCCGCCGCCGCAAGCGAGGAATCGTCCGCGGCCATAGACCAGATCACGAAAGTTATCGGGAATGTCAACACCATCGTGGACAGAGTGACCCACGAGATCTCGCGGTTCAAAGTGTGAACAGGAAAAACCTGCACACGCTTCCGGCAGGCAGGCGGGGATACCCTCCCATCTGTTTTTATCACGGCAGGGCAATCGTACTGCAATGATAACCGGGTCTTTATCACAGGCTGTTCTTCGTTCACCGGCTTCCTTTCCCTGCCCCTTCCGGGGGTCCGCAGGATGAATCTCTTCTCCCGGGAAATGATCGATGCCGCCCGGGGGCTGACCCCGGCAGACACCGTCTTCCGGAATGCAGAGGTCTTCAATCCCTTCACCTGCACCTGGGAGTCGGGAGAGCTTGCGATAAAAGACGGGGTCGTTCTCGGGATCGGAGACTATTCCGGCGCAACCGTGGTCGATCTCGACGGAGGATATCTTGTCCCGGGGCTCATCGATGCCCATGTCCATATCGAAAGCTCGCTGCTTACCCCGAAAGAATATGCCCGGCTCGTAGCGGTCCACGGGACAACGACCGTGATCGCAGATCCCCACGAGATCGCCAATGTCGCAGGCGGGGAAGGGATCCGTTTCATGCTCGGCGAGCGCGACGGTGCGTGCACGGATATCCGGTATATGCTCCCGTCCTGCGTTCCCGCAACCCCCGCAGATATTGGCGGCGCATCGCTCGATGCCGGTGCTCTTGCCGGATTCGGCGGGTGCGATGGCGTGCTCGGCCTGGGCGAGATGATGAATGTCCCCGGCGTCCTTGCGGCTGACGGAGAGATCGGGCGGAAACTCGAGCTTGCGGCGATCCGTGACGGCCACGCACCGCATCTCTCGGGCCGCGACCTGAACGCGTACATCCTTGCCGGCCTCCAGAGCGATCACGAATGCACGACGCTTGCGGAAGCCGAGGAGAAACTCCGGCGCGGGATGTACCTCTATATCCGGGAAGGCTCGACCGAACAGAACATAGCAGGACTCGTGGACGCGGTTACCCCTGAGACCGTGGCCCGGTGCTGTTTTGCGACCGATGACCGGCATGCGGATGCACTGGTGAACGAGGGGCATATAGACCACTGTATCCGCAGGGCAATAGAATGCGGGCTTGAGCCGGAGCTGGCGATCCGGATGGCAACCCTCTCGCCCGCCGAGCGCTTCGGGCTTTCGGATCGCGGGGCGCTTTCCCCGGGCCGCAGGGCTGATTTCTGCCTTATTGACGATCCGGAGGAGTTTGTCGTGAGAAAGGTTTTCCGGGCCGGTACAGAGGTCACCGGAACTCAATATTCCCCGAAATCCTCACTGGGACCGGGATCGCGCTTTGGCGGCAGGCCTCCTGCTCCCGGCGGGATCGCGATCACCGGCAGCGGTGAGGCCAGGGTGATCGGGCTTGTCCCCGGCCAGATCGTGACGAATTCGCTCCGGTACGGGATCGATTCCGGCAACATTCCCGATTTCGGGCGGGATATCCTCAAACTCGTCGTCTGCAGCCGGTACCGGCCGGGGGCGTGCGGCGTAGGCCTTGTCCATGGATTCGGGTTCCGGAACGGGGCGATCGCATCCAGTATCTCCCACGATGCGCACAATGTCATCGGTGCAGGAACGAACGATGCGGATATCCTTGCCGCGATCGGTGAGGTTTTCCGTCACCAGGGAGCGATGGCAGCAGTGGCCGGCGAGACCAGGGTAGTCCTCCCGCTCGACTGCGGGGGACTGATGTCAAGCCTGCCGTACCAGGAGGTTGTCCGGCATCTCGGCCTCCTCAGCAGGGCGACTTCGGAACAGATGGGCGGTATCGGGGACCCGTTTATGTACCTCTCGTTCCTTGCACTCACCGTCGTCCCTTCCCTCCGGATCACGGACCGGGGGGTATTCGATGCGGAAACGTTCCGGGACGTGCCGCTGTTCGCATAGCTGACCCGTTCTCATTTTCAAAGGCCCGTCAGGCAAGGAGCAGGATGATGACCGCCCCGCCTACCATCATGGCTGATCCGGCAAAACGGGTCGCCAGCTCGTCCTCGCGGCAGACGACAGTCCCGTAGAGGACCATGAAGAGGATCCCGAGCCGTTTGAGGGAAATGACATACGAGACGATCTGGAGTGTGTACGCCACATTGATCGAGACCGATTCTGCTGCCGCAAATATGGCTATGAGAAGTGCGGGAAGAAGATACGACCGGAACCGAACCGCCTGCACTCCCGCATCCGGCAGAGACGTACGCGGGAAGGTTATTTCCGGTGAGAGCGGCCGTATTCTCCGGACGAAGGACGGGATGGCTGGCAGGATGAGGAGAGCGAGGCCGATCAGCCCGAGCGTACATGCCATCCCGAAGACCGGATCGGAGTTGAGAAGGGCGATCTTGTCAAAGTTGATCGAGACGGCAAAAAGGAAAGCCACGACGAGCATATACCAGCTTCCCCGGTTTCGCAGCATCGACCTGACCGGGTCGAGGAAATGTTCGTGGGCAGCAGAGATGTTGAGGACATAGGAACCTCCGACAATAACGAATATGCCGATAATCCCGAAGAGCGAGGGTGTTTCTCCCAGCAGGAGATAGGACGTGCCGACAAGAAATGCGGGCGTGAACGAGAGCATCGGCATCGAGAGCGAGAGATCGCTCTCCGAGAGTGCCGCAAAGATCAGGTGGAGACCGACGATATTGAGGAATGCCGATACGATTACCGCAGGATAGTAATCCGGGCCGATCCGGGGGAACCCCTGGACAGCGGAGAGGGAAAAAAGCAGAATACCGCCGGTAATGAAGCCGGCCCCGGACAGGAACTTCGGGTCGAGCGCACCGATCGTGCGTTTGATGATGATGTAATACGCGGCATTGGCCGCAGCTCCGACTATTGAAAGGAGTGCCCAGAGCATAGTCTGATGTCCGGTATGATTTTTGTGTCCCTGCCTTATCGGGTTTCGCACAAACCACGGTCTCCGGTCAGAGCGGGACCATGCCGGTTGCGAAATGGAGGACGAGAATGATTACCGGCTGGTGGACGAGGTAGATTATCAGGGAGTTTTTCCCCGGGTATGTAAGTACCCGCTCAAGCCGGGCAGGAACCTGCGGTGCGGTAAACCCGCGTTCGCCGCGGGGATACGCCACGGCCCCGACCCCCATGCCGGCAAGCACAACACCGAACCAGGGAAAAAGCGGTTCATAATCAACCGACCACCACGCTGCCGGGTGGATCCCGAGCGGGAGGAGCCAGAGGGGGCCTGACAGGCCGGTAATGAAAAACCCGGCAAGGATTACGAGGATCCCGAGTGCGATATTCAGCCTCCCGAACCGGTAAAAGAACGGTGCAAGGAGGACCGATACACCGATGAGGTGCAGGATCCCGAAGACTATGAAACCCTGGCCGATATAGAGCCAGGTCGCCGCGGTTACGAGCAGGCCGAGCGCGAATATCCCCGTACCCCGGAACAGGAACTTGCGGTACAACCGGAACCCGGACAGCGACTTTGCCGCACGGGCGTAGCTGATGGTGAACGAGACACCGACGATCCCGACAAAGAGCGACGCGGTCGCGAAGGCAAAATACCGCCAGAACCCGGAAGTGACGTCAACCGGGAATATCCTGAAATACCAGAGATCGAAGAGGATATGGAACGTGACCATCATCGCGATCGCGATCCCGCGTGCCAGATCGATCTCGAAGAAGCGCGGTGATGCTGCCATGCCGCTATAGTATCGTCCCGCGGTTTCTAAATACCTGCGTGGAGAAGAGATTCCGGCTGCTCTCCAGGATGGACCGACCACAGTCTTATCAGTCTTCGCGCGTAAAACCGGAAAAGAGATCTTATGGTTTCATCAGATTGTGACGAGCATGTCATCGAGGCGATCGGCCGGTGCCGGGTTGTCATCCGGAACGGGGAAGTCGTGGAGGTAGGAGAGCCGCAGATCGGCGACTGCCCGCTGGCAAAACGCTTCGCCGTACCGGTGAAGGAGTTTTCAAAGGAGGCTATAAAGGCAAATATCGAACACCGGATCCGGGCGTTCGGTATGTGTACCCCCCGTCGTGAGGTACTGGCGGATGAGGATTTTGTCGGGTTCGGTGCGTCCGAACTGCTCAGTTCCGCGATGCGAGGGGGGCTCATCGACGCGGCAGTGCTCGCAAGTGACGGCGCGGGGACCGTTGTGGTAACCACCCCACAGATGATCCAGGGGATCGGTGGCAGGATGTCCGGCCTCGTTTCCACAACTCCTCTCCGGGAAGTCATGGACCGCATTGAACACCACGGTGGTTTCGTACTCGACCGTGCCACGGCAAAACTCGATCAGCCGGCCGGGGCCCGGCTCGCGGTGAAGAGGGGCTTCCACCGGATTGCCGTCACCGTTGCCGGGGCAGAAGCGGCGGAGATCATCCGCAGGGAGAATCCCGATGCCCTGATCTTCGTCGTCCACACAAGCGGCCTTTCAGAAGACGAGGCGCAGCGCCTCGCCGCAACGGCCGACCTCGTAACCGGCTGTGCATCGAAAACCGTCCGGGAGATCATCGGCCCGAAAGCCCTCCTCCAGGCCGGGGCTGCGATACCTATCTTTGCCCTTACGGTCAGGGGAAAAGAGGTGATCGCGCGCCGGATCGTCGAATCGACAGCCACGATCTTCCTCAAGGGCGAGAAGTTGCCGGTCATCGGCCCCGGGCAGCCCGGTCCGCTGATATAAAAAATCCGAAACTTTTTTCCCGTATTCAGATCGTACCGTGAAAAAACTGACATTTTTTCCCGTTCGGGTTCCTGGGCAGGTCGCAAACTTTCCCGATCACCGGATGGTTCGCGTTTCAACCGGCCTGAATGCAAACCGGATCTCTTCCCATGCTTTTTCGAGCAGGCT
>DASPUR010000214.1:0-3173 GCA_035622795.1 Methanoregula sp.
AGCACTTCGAGAAGAAGGAGACGCTCGAACGGGTCCAGGCCAACTACCTCGCGTATGCGAAGAACGAGCCGTCGCGGTTTGTCATCATCGACGGGATGAATGATCCGGAGGAGACCGCCCTGTTTGTTGCGGGTGTTATCCGGACGATGGTGAAGGAAAGCGGGAAGAGGAAAGTGAAGGGCCGGAAGAAGTAAGGGAAATGGTCCAATTTTCCGATGAATAGATTGTCGGGCTGTTCTAAAATCTGCGATGGTCCCCCACCAGTCGGGGGTCTGCCGACCCCGACGGGGGGCAGGGGAGTTTTCTTGGTTTTTAAAATCAGATTATTGTCAGTGCTATTTTATTGCAACCACTGATATATGGGAATGAATTTCCCTTTCTAAAAACGTGAGAATATTGCGATCCCGGTAATCTGCCCAGGCGCGACCCGGCGAGGCGTCGCGCCGACCCCCATCAGGGGGTGGGAATCCTCGCAATATCTATGTACATCTGTAAAACCTGGAGTACGGTATCACAGAACTTCATAACCTGAAGTAAGATCCTAAAAAAAAGATATCGCTATTCACTTCTTCGCGATCGTCACGATCACATCGCCGACCGTGATCACGTCCACTTTCGCTCCCTCTTCCATATAGGAGTACTTAGGCGCGAATGCGTTTTCGGGCACGGCAACTTCGCATCCGTCCACCGTGATGGTAGCCGGCGGGCATTCGAGCTGTGCGGGTGGGAGCGCCCTGACCGCGTCCATGAAGGCCTGCGCCTGCTTCCGGAAGGTCTTGCCGATGACCGAGCGGTTGAACTCGATGTCGGTGACGGCCCGGTCGAGCTGCGTGGTGCCGGTCCGCCAGTGGATCTCCGCGTTGAGGGTCCGGCCGGTGTCGCCTTCGTCGTTCACGGTGTGGGGGGAGTGGATGGTGATCCGGCCCAGCGGGGCGTTGAGCGCAAGCCCGGCATCGTGCTTGTATTTCCGGACCGCTGCGACGATCTGCACCAGCAGGTCGCCTTCCTTCCTGGCCGCTTCATCCTCGTACGTGAAGGAGACCCATGGCTGTTTGTGGACGCTCTCTCCCCGGAAGTACGAGTAGCATTCTTCGGCAAAGTAGGGGGTGAAGGGCGCGAGCATCCGGCAGAGCGCGTCGAACGCGGTGTCGAGCGCGAGGCATGCGCTCTTCCGGGATGGATCGTTCAGGTACAGCCTTCCCTTGACGAGCTCGATGTAGTTGTCGGCAAGGACGTCCCAGGCGAACTCGCGGATCGCCTTGAGCGCAGTGTCGAACTGGTAGGCCTCCATCGCATCGCTCACGGCCTGGATCGTGTCCGAGAGCCGGACCAGCAGCCAACGGTCGGCGAGCGCAGTCACTTCGGTCTTTTTGTCGACTCCTTCCTTCTCCAGCTGGATCAGGGCGAACTTTGCGATGTTCCACATCTTGGTCTGGAACCGGGACGCCGCGACCACGTCGTTCCAGTTGAACATGATATCGGAGCCGGTTGCGGCGCCCATCGCACCCCACTGCCGGAGCGCGTCCGCGCCGTACTTCGCGAGGATCTCCTCGGGGACGATGATGTTGCCCCGGCTCTTGCTCATCTTGAAACCGTCCTCGCCGAGCACCATGCCGTTGACGAGGATCTGGTCCCACGGCCTCTTCCCGGTGAGGGCAACCGACCGGAGGATGGTATAGAACGCCCAGGTCCGGATGATGTCGTGCCCCTGCGGCCGGATCTGTGCGGGGAAGATCTTCGGAGCCCCGTTCCCGTCCCAGCCGGTTATGTTGAGGACCGAGATAGAGGAGTCCATCCAGGTGTCCAGCACGTCCTCCTCCCCGGAGAATTCGGTGCCGCCGCACTTTTTACAGGGGTGCTTTGGTCCCGAAGTGGTCGGGTCGACCGGGAGGTCCTTCTCCTCCGGCACCACCATCTCCCCGCACGTTTTGCAGAACCAGACCGGGATAGGCGTGGCAAAGATCCGCTGCCGGGAGATGCACCAGTCCCATTCCATCTGGTCGATCCAGTTCTCCATCCGGCGGAGCATGTGCTCCGGGTACCAGGTGATCTGGTGGGCCGCGTCACGGATCTCGTCGGGCTTGATCTTCACGAACCACTGCCGCTCCGAGAGGATCTCGATCGGGGTCTTGCAGCGCCAGCAGGTGCCGACCCGCTGGGGGAGCTTGTCCTGCCGCTTCAGGATCTTCTGCTCCTTCATGTCGGTGAGGATCGCTGCCCGGCACTCGGCGAGGGTGAGGCCCTCGTATTTCCCGGCGATTGCGGTCATCCTCCCCTTGCGGTCGATGGCCTTCCGGAGGGCGAGGCTGTGCTGCTTCCACCAGTGGACGTCCTGCTTGTCGCCGAAGGTACAGATCATGACCGCGCCGGACCCGAAGCCGGGGTCGACGGCCTCGTCCCGGACCACGGGGACATCGTGCCCGAAGAGCGGGACTCTCATCGTCTTCCCCGCAAGGCCGTGGTACCGTTCGTCCGAGGGGTGGACGGCTACCGCCACGCACGCGGCGAGGAGCTCGGGGCGGGTGGTCGCGATCTCGACGCCGTCGAAATCGAAGTAGTTGAGGGTCGTGTCCCGGTCCTCGTACGCGACCTCGGCAAACGCGATCGCCGTCTCGCACCGGGTGCAGTAGTTGACCGGGTGCTCGCTCTGGTAGATGTAGCCGGAGGCAAGCATCCGCAGGAAGGAGAGCTGCGTCTTACCGTAGTACTTCGGCATCATCGTGATGTACTCGTTCGACCAGTCGGTGGAGAAGGCCATCTTCCGGAGCGTCAGGCGCATCTGGGCGATGTTCTTCTCGGTGAGCTCCCGGCACATCCGCCGGAACTCTTCCCGGGAGACATCGTTCTTGGTGATATGGTTGAGCTCCTCGACCTTGACCTCGGTCGGGAGTCCGTGGCAGTCCCAGCCCTGCGGGAACATGACATTGAACCCTTTCATGCGCTTGTACCGTGCAAAAAAGTCGATATAGCACCAGTTCAGGGCATTGCCGATATGGAAGTTCCCGGTCGGGTACGGGGGCGGGGTATCGATGACGAACTGCGGTTTTTTCGAATTGATGTCAAAATAATGGTCCTCGTCCCGCCAGCGTGTGCGCCAGCGCTCCTCCACGGCGGCAAAATCGTAATTTTTGGGCAGTTGGTCAGATGGTACCATTCCGCAGATGTTTGTCCGT
>DASPUR010000215.1:0-2929 GCA_035622795.1 Methanoregula sp.
GGTGCCGGATGTCCCCGGCCAGGCCGTCCGAGTCCTCGTACGTAACGCAGACCACCGGGAGCCCGGTCGTTTCCGCGATTCCGGCCGGGTCCATCACGTTGAACCACGCGATGACGCAGCCGGAGAGCATCACGGCGTTGATGTCCTTCCGCTCGAGGTCCCTGATCATCCGGACCACCGCGCCGGTCGCATCCATCCCGCCGACCGTCACCTGCCCGAACGCAAAGCCGTCGATCCGGAGATCCTTGCGCATCACCACCCCTGCGAGCGTGGACCGGACCCTCCCGGTATAGCTCTCGGCGATGCCAAGCACCCGGATCCCCTTCTTCGGCAGGTGCATAGAAGCCATTATGTGAACCGATTAAATATACTATACCGATGAAATTCAACAAAGATGAGGTCTGCATCTTAATTCCCACCCTCAACGAAGGCCCGACGATCGGGGGGGTCATCCGGGAGTTCAAGGCGCTCGGATACAACCACATCCTTGTCATTGACGGCAAGAGCACCGACAACACCGTTAAGGTGGCCCGTGAGTGCGGGGCGACGGTCCGCACCCAGTCAGGGAAGGGCAAAGGGAACGCTATCATCGAGGCGTTCGAGATCATCGAGGAGCCGTATATCCTGATGCTGGACGGCGACGGCACATACTCGGCAAAGGATGCGGAGAAGATGCTCACCCCCCTCTTCCTCGGCTTCGACCAGGTTATCGGCGACCGGCTCATCAACGCGGAAGAGGGCTCGTTCTCAAGGCTCAACCTCTTCGGGAACCAGGTCTTAAACCTCCTCTTCAAGGTCGCCCACAGCCGGGACCTCCACGACATCCTCTCCGGGTACCGTTCATTCACCCGGCTCGCGATCCAGCAGATGCACTTAAAGGAGCGGGGGTTCGAGATCGAGACCGAGATCTCCGTAGAGGCGGTCCGGAACGGGCAGCGTATCATGGTGGTGCCGATCCGGTACTCCCACCGGCCGGGCACCGCGACGAAGCTCTCGCCGTTCCACGACGGCTTCAAGATCGTGAGCACCATCTACCGGCTCGCACGGGTCAACAACCCGATGTTCTATTTCGGGATGATGGGGCTCCTGACCACGCTCCTCGGGATCCTGGTCGGGATATATGTCACGATCGAATGGTTTCACCACGTCGAACACGTCCCCCTTACCATCCTCACCGTGCTCCTCATCGTGGTCGGGATCGAGATCTTCATGTTCGGGATGATCTCGGACATGCTCCTCGTCTTCCACCGGGAGATCATCAGGGAAATACAACTCCTCCAGTCCCCCAAACCCCCGAAGTAATTTTTTTTCCTTTTTTTGGAGCCCCCTGCCGGGCAGGGCTTCCCGCACCGCAATCCGGAATCACCTGCCTGCGGTCCGGCAGGCCGGCGGTAACCGCGGGAAAACCCGGGGCCCGTGTCTTCGTTTTTATAGAAAGTGAGCGATTCAGTACCTATTTCCGCAGGGCGAGGAAGACGAGGGCGGCAAAAAGCCCCCCGCCGATGGTTGCGAGCAGGTTCGTCCCCGCGTTCCCGAGGAATCCCCGGTTCTCGAGCGTTGCGCCGACGAGGCTGTCGAGATTGGTGCCCACGAAGCCGGCAAGGGTGCAGATGGCTGCCATCTCGGGCGTGATGACCCCGAGCAGCCAGGCTACGAGCGAGACGGCAAAGCCCCCGAGAAGGGCCACGGTCTCACCGGTCAGCGTCACGCCGCCGTTGGTCCCGATCGGGACTTTTTTGAGCGTGGTGATCATGTACGGGACCCCGCCGGTGACCCCGATCTCGGAGGCGAGCGTATCGGCAGCCGCGGTGGCCACCGATCCGACGTACATCGCGATGAAGACCGGCTGCTGGAAGACGCCCCAGAGGACGGCGGCCGCTGCGCCCACGATACCGTTTGCAAAGACGTTCCGGTACCCCCGGGCCCCGCTCTGCCCCTGCTCGACCCCGATCTTCTTCTTGTACTCGAACTTGTACTTCGTTGCCGCGGAGCCGAGGATGAAGAACGCGAGCATGATGATGAACCAGGTGGCGTTGGCAAAGACGAGGAGGATTATCCCGACCAGTGCCGCGGAGAAGAGCCCGGAGAGGTCCGCGGTCCTTGCCCGGAACGCGAAGTACCCGAACGTGAAGCCCACGATAACGGCGGCGACCACAAGCTGGAGGTTTGCCTGGTAGTTGAGCTCCTCGATCAGCCACATGGTCATCGCGACCCCGGTCGCCTCGATCACGAGCGAGTCCTCGTACTTCAGGAGGATGACCTTGAGGAGGACCGCCGCAATGATCCCGAAGATGATGGTGAGGATCGCCTTCTCGTGGAGGTACGCCATGACCAGCACGCCGGCCCATCCGGTGGAAATGATATAGTACAGGTAGGTGTTGAGGTCGTCGGCACCGGTCTGGAAGACGAGTTCGCCGAGGACGAGCATCGCCAGCGAGGTGCCGAAGACGAAGAACGGGAGGAGGCCCACCCCGTACAGGGCGGCAAGCACGCAGATGGCGTACGTGAGGTACTTGGTGCCGAAGACCCGGTACAAAATGAGGGCAAAGAGGATGACGCCAAGCCCCAGCAGCCAGATCGGGTTCACGAAGGGGCCGATGAGGATCGTCATCCCCGCAAGGCCCGATGCATAGCCGAGGCCCCGTTGTCGCACCATTAGTGTAGCTATTGTGTTCTCAACGCTGAAGAGTCTTATCGCGTACCCCTTACCATTCGGGGAAGGGCCACGGTCCGGCGGGTTTTAAGCTTCCGGAACACTCTCCCGGGTCCGGCCGATCGGGTTTTTTACGATCACTATATTTTATTCCAGTAACAAACATCTGCGGAATGGTACCATCTGATCAACTGCCCAAAAATTACGATTTTACCGCCGTGGAGGAGCGCTGGCGCACACACTGGCGGGACGAGGACCATTATTTTGACATCAATT
>DASPUR010000216.1:0-4767 GCA_035622795.1 Methanoregula sp.
GCGTTGTAGCACCAAACTCCTGTTCGCATTATCCACGCGTACGGCAGGGGTCAGCAGCATGCAGAACCTGGATGCCGCGGAACATGAAAGTGACTAGGGGTTCCCACGAAGGGACCTGCGCCCGGGTTTTTGGCGCTTCGACAGGGCAGCACACCAACCAGGAAAGTCCGGGCTGCCTCCCGAAGAACATCGGTAATCAGTCGACAATCTGGCACGACATCTCGTTAAGCCGAATCCGAACCAATCCCGGGTTTGGGATTAATAACATGTTTATCGGATGCAGATCCAGTATTTTTCATGCAACCCGGACATAAGGGCTATTCGATCGACGAAATCAATGCACGCATGGATGCAGCTGGTCTCCGGCCGGAGATGAAGGAATATATCCGGCAGTGCGTGGCATTCCATACTTCACCCGCACCGGGAGTTTTGATCGGCGCCTTCATGGTAGAGTATGCGCTTGAACTGCTCGGAGCAGGCCCCGGCGAGAAGCTGTACGGCGTCTGCGAGACCCCCAAATGCGCACCCGATGCGCTCCAGGTCATCGCGCACTGTACGACCGGCAATAACCGGCTCAGGGTCATCCCTATCGGGAAGTTTGCGATCACTTTAAACGCGGCAACCCAGGAGCCGAAGGCTGATGCGGTCCGTGTGTATGTCGATTCCGGAAAACTGAAACGCTATCCGGTCATCGACTGCTGGTATGCCAACAGCCCGTCGTTTGTCAAGGCAACCATGAGCGGGACGCTCCAGCAGGAAATCTTCCGGGCAGGCCGGGATATCCTCTCGAGCGAACGGGTACGGATCCCCGTCGAGGGAAAGCGGAAATGGGTACCGGTGACCTGTCCCTGCTGTGGCGATTCGATACCGGATTACCTCTTCGAAAATGACCGGTGCGGGGGCTGCGGCCCGCTCCGCTACTACGAAAAGATCGACAGCCCGCACTGACCGGAAATCCGGTTTTTTACAGGGTCTCACGGCATGATCCGGGAACGGTCCACCGGCAGACCGGAAAAAAAGGGACGGGATCTTTTTTTAGGAATTTTCGGTCTTCCGGACTGGTTTTTTGACCCAGACCAGTTCTTTCCCGCTGAACGCGAATGACTTCATCGTGAGGACATTCAGATCCTGCGGGAGCTGCGATACATCAGCTCCTGCCGGGACCATGACTGCAAATGTCCTCCGGGGGATATTTCCATCCGGGGTTTTCTCGGGAACCGTCAGCTCCTCAAGCATATCGCGCGTGATTTCCCTCTTGAAACTTGCGAGGATCTTTGCGATCTCCCGGGTCCCGTTGTTCATGCGTTCGATGACGAAGATGGTATCGTAGCTGTTTCCGTGCCTCCGGGGGGTTATCTTCCATCCGTCGTACGTAGAGTAGATCCTCCGTATCTCCTGCAGCACAAAATCGTGCATAATATCCGTACAGATCCCCATGATTTTCCCTATACGAGTACGGTTCTTCAGGAATAGATAGGCTTTGTTCACCGGGTTTTTGCAAGGCCGGGCCTAACCGGAGCCTGACCAGCCCGTTCCCTTCCCCGGATTACGGTGTGTCGGGCACGAACGGATCCGGGCTCTTTAACGAGGCCGCCGGTTTCCTGGTAAGTCCCGGGTCATCCGTGCCCGGTCATTTCCGGGCGAGAACCCGCTGGTGAGCCTTCATCGGCGCCTGATTCACGGGATCCGTTAAGCAGTTCTAACACGGTTCTGTACCGGCCTTCTTCCCGGCCAGGCCCGGGATCCAGGCAAGGATCATCCCAACGATAAATGCCAGTGTTATCGAGCTTACGACAGCCAGTACGCCGATTACCAGGGTGATCGCAAGGGAATCCGTTTTGATGCTGTGGCGGCCCATCTCTATTCCCACAAAGACGAGCAGCGCCCCGAGCACCCCGACCGCGATGATGGAGAGGACCTGCGGGGAGGTGAAGAAAAGCGCGAGGATAAGGAAGATCGCACCCGCGTACAGGTTGGCGCCACCCGTCCTTGCCCCGTACCGGTACTGGCCGGCAAGGCCCCCCGCGCCGTGGCACATGGGGAAGCCGCCGAAGGGAACGGAAACGAGGTTCATCAGGCCGATACTTGTCGAGAGTTTTTTCGGGGGAACGTCCTGGCCGAAAAGGTCCTTCGAGAGGAGCGACGTTGCCAGGATCGCGTTTGCGATCGTCAGGAAAACCTGGGGAAGGACAAGCGAGGAGAGAGCGCCTGAAAAATCCGCAGCCAACGGTATTACGAGCCGGGGCGGGGGGATGATGCTGAGCGGGGGGATCCCGTACAGGATCAGGCCCCCGGCAAGGCCTGCCCCGATCACGCAGAGGGCGGAGAGGTCCGGAAAACCCCGGTAATGCCCCGCCACGAGGAAGGCAAGAATGATCGCGATACCGATGACAAAGAAGACCGGGTCCTGGAGGACAAAACCGGCCGAAGCCCTGAAGAGGAGGAGCGCAAGGCCCAGCTGGATTCCCCGCACAACGCTCCGGGGCACCCACCTGCCAATGAGATCGTAGAACCTGCCATACCCGAGCAGCAGGAAGATAACGCCCAGAATAAGGCCGGCCGCGGCAACTTCGCCTTCCATCACGCCGCCAGCGATCACGATGACTGCGATCGCTTTCATGGGTTCGAGAGGGATAGGGAGCCGGTACCAGAGCCCGGTAAGGATGAACCAGATCCCGAAGAAGAAGAGCATGTAGCGCGGGTTCACATCCGACACGATGGAGACGGCGAGGACCAGCGGGATGATCGTCCCGAAATCCCCGAGGGAGCCCGCAAGCTCGGGGAGAGAGAACCTGAGCGGGGGCGGGATTTCCTGCGGCATGATTTCAGGGAGAGAGGTTCATCCGGCTGCGGAACGATGGCACGGGTTCACCGGAGCGGTCCGGGACATGCGGTGCTGACCAGTTAAATTAGCGCAAACTGCCTGATAAGGATTAACCTTTCAGAGGATTTGCTTCGTAAACTGCCGGTCCCGGCTCCCGGAACTTATTGCGGGCCTCCCCCGGGGGGACGGGACGCGGGCAGCCAGTACTACCGGTATTTCCCGTTCAGGTTTCCCTTCACCGTGACCCCTGTCGCGGCCCCCACCTGTTTTTTCCCGGCAGGTCATATACTTCCACGATTTTTTTCGGGGGTTAGGTTGTCCGTGACAGTTTCCCCGGGTCCGTCCGTACGCTTGTAAAGCCAGGCCCATTCATCCGGGTGACGGCTGGACTGCGGTTTTTCTGTTACGGCACTGATAACCCGGCAGTCCGGGAAAGAACCCGGCCTGACAGCCTGCGCACCGGGCGCCGGAGGCGCCGGCCATCCGCCGCATCACCGCACAAGACAAAAAAACATTTTTCAGGTATGTTTATCTTGTCGTTTCTCCAAAGACAAAAGATTAGGATACGCTATGGCCGACCTGCTCACTGATCTCCTCATCTATATTGGTATCGGAGTCATCACGTTCACCATCGGGATGATCCTCGGGTACCAGCTGCTGATCATGCACTACACGAAGCGGTTTATGGTCCTTGCAAAAGAGTGCTCGGACGCCGATTCGGTGATACCGATCGTCGATGAACTGGCCCGGGAGACGTAAAGGAGGAGAGACATGGTCGACATCGTCAGTTACTGCCTCATTATCGTCACCTCGTTCTGTTTCGGGCTTATCGTGAGCTTCCAGGTCGCGCACATCCACTACTGCCGCAAGCTCACCACGCTCGTGAGGCGGTCGATATCGACAAAGACGATCGCGCCGGTCCTTGCCGAATACGAGATGCTCAAGGCGAAGAAATAACTTTTTTGCGGCATCAGAGCAGGTTAAAAGCACCGGGTGCCCATATCTGATCGATGCGTTGCACCATCCTTGCCAGCGGGAGCAAAGGGAACTGTGCTTTTGTAGAGGGGGAGAGCGGCGCCCTTCTCATCGATGCCGGCCTCAGCGCACGGGAAACCTTTCTCCGGCTCAGCAGGGCCGGGCTTGATCCCGGCCTCATCGGGGCCGTACTGGTCACCCACGAGCACGGGGATCATATCCGGGGGCTCGATGTCCTCGCCCGCAAACTCGATGCCCCGGTGCACGCCACCGAAGGAACGCTTGCGGATTTCCTCGGTTTCCGGAGGACCTCGGATAAACCCCTCCGGAGCTTACCGTGCAGGTACCATGAGAAATTCTCGACAGGTTCCTTTTCGGTCGAGCCGTTTGCAACCTCGCACGACGCAGGGGAGCCCTGCGGGTATATCATCGAGGAGAACGGACTCAGGCTCGGCTACTGCACGGACACGGGCGTCGTCACGCCCGCGATGCTTGGCCTCCTCCGGCGGTGCGACGCGCTTGTCCTCGAAAGCAACCACTGCCCCGATATGCTCGAGAACGGGCCGTACCCGGAATCGCTGAAACGAAGGATCCGGTCGAAGCGGGGGCACCTATCCAACACGGAGGCATCGGCCTGCATCCGGACGCTGGGCCGCGACGTGCCCCGTATCGTACTGGCCCACCTGAGCGAGATCAACAATACCCCGGAGCGGGCCCTCAGCTCCGCCCGCGACGGGCTCGGCCTTTTTTACCAGGAATCCTCGATAACGGTTGCGACCCAGTGCGGTACAACGGACGCCGACCCGCAGTATCTGGAGATCTAAAAAGAGGGAGACCCGGTCCCCCGCACACCGGGAAATGCCAAAGAAATTTTTAAAAGCCGATAACGTGGCAGGATGAATTTTTTTGCCGGACTGCCGGCTGCCAGATCAGGGGAATACCCGGCCCAGCGCGTCCTGGAGTTCCAG
>DASPUR010000217.1:0-2589 GCA_035622795.1 Methanoregula sp.
CGTCGCGTTCGCCGAAGCAGGCCGCGGGGAGCACCACGTCCGCACGCGCCGCCGTCTCCGAGAGGAAGATCTCCTGTACCACGAGGAAGTCGAGGTTTGCAAGTGCTAAAGCGGTCTTCCGGCAGTCGGGGTCGGCGAGGACCGGGTTCTCGCCCATCACGTACATCATGCGGACCGGGCCGGTGCCCGAGGCGAGGTTGTCGATCATCTCCGTGTGGGTCAGTCCCGGGCCTTCCGCCACCGGGCAGCCCCAGGCGGATTCAAACGCAGCACGGACTGCCGGGTCGGAAACCTTCCGGTACCCCGGGAAGACGTCCGGCATGCAGCCCATGTCGCAGGCGCCCTGCACATTGTTCTGGCCCCGGAGGGGGTTGACCCCGCCGCCCGGGTTGCCGACGTTCCCGGTGAGCATCTGGAGGTTTGCGCACGACCGGACATTGTCGACTCCGGTCGCGTGCTGGGTGATCCCCATCGCAAAGAGGAGCGAGCAGGACGGGGACTGCGCCACCCAGGCGGCCGCCTGCGCGATATCCGCTGCCGGAATCCCGCAGCCCTTCGCCGCGTTCGCAAGGGAGTACCGGTCCTGCATCACCTCGTCCCTGAAGGCGGAAAACCCCGAAGTCCTCGCCGCGATGAACCCGGTATCCTCCCGGCCGGTCCGGAGGATCTCCTGCATCATCGCGTTGAGGAGCAGGACGTCGGTGCCCGGCAGGAGCGGGAGGTGGAGATCGGCCTGCCGTGCGAGCGTTGTCCGCCGGGGATCGGCAACGATAAGCTTCGCCCCGCGCTGGCGGGCAAGGATCACGCGCCGGCCGATGAGCGGGTGGTCCTCGGGAGTGTTGCTCCCGATCACGAAGATGCAGGCCGCCTCTTCGATATCGGCGAGGGAGTTGGTCATCGCTCCGGAGCCGAAGACCATCGAGAGACCGGTCACCGACGAAGAGTGGCAGAGCCGGGCGCAGTTGTCCACGTGCGGGCTTAGGAGGACCGTCCGGGCAAACTTCTGGAAGAGGTAGTTGTCCTCGTTCGTGGCCCGCGAGGAGGAGAGGCAGGCGACGGTCCCGGGCTGTGCTGACCGGAACTTCTCCGCGACCAGGCCGAGGGCCTCGTCCCAGGATGCGGGGACGAGTTCCCCGTCCTTCCGGACCAGCGGGGTCGTGAGCCGGTCCGGGTGGCTGATGAACTCGTGGGCATGGGCGCCCTTCGGGCAGAGCTTCCCCTCGTTCACCGGGCTCCGGTGCCAGGGGGCCGTATCGACGATCCGGCCGTCCTTTACCACGAGGTTCAGGCCGCAGCCGGTGGCGCAGTACGGGCAGACCGTAGGGACATAGTGGAACATGCCGGTATTCCTCAGGAGTAAAGGGAGCTGTTGTCCGGGAGGCACATAAGGGTGGTGATTCCGGCACGAAGGGAGGACGCAAAAGCCGGCTTGAGAACGCGTTGCAAGGGGCCCTGGAGAAAAGAGGGGCGGCGGGCCTTTAGTGTGCCGCGATCTCCTTCCGGAACGCGACCCAGTACAATGCGCCGAAGAAGACCAGCCCGCCCACGATATTCCCGAGGGCGACCGGGATGAGGTTGCTCGTCCACATGGAAAGCCAGTTGACGCCCGCGGCGACCCGGGTCTGGTCCGTGAGGAACCCCTGCGTGAGGATGCCGGCAGCGATGAAGTACATGTTCGCCACCGCGTACTCGAGCCCGAGCCCGATGAACGCCATCGCGGCAGCCCAGACGCCGAGGATCTTGCCGGCCAGGGTATCGGCGCAGAACGCGAAGAGCACGGCCAGGTTGATGAGCCAGATGCCGCCGATCCCCCGGAGGAACGCGGACCAGAAGCCCATCCCGCCCGCATACCCGGTCTTTGCAGCGGCGATGCCGATGGCGTGGGCCCCGTACATGTTGACCATTGCCGTGCCGGTTGCGTCGAACCCGATGAACGGGCCGTTTGCCATCAGGTATGCCCAGAAGACAGCCCCGATGAAGTTCCCGATGAATACCCAGATCCAGAGGTTGACTACCCCGATCCCGCCGGTTTTCCGGGTGAAGGCCGCAAGCGGCGAGAGCATAGCATCGCCCGCGAAGAGCTCGGCACCGGTGAGCACCACCAGGAGCAGGCCGACCGGGAAGACAAGACCCATGACGAGCTGGCCGATGCCGAGGCTCGACATGCCGTACGCGAGCGAGGGCGTGTCCTTGACCGCCGACGCACCCGCGACGATTCCCGTGCTGCACATGGTCGCAAGGGCGCACCCTATCGCGATGAACGAACCGGCGAGGAACCCCCGCAGGACCATGTTCCAGGCCGGAAGGGCTGCCCGGTATTTTCCCGCTTCGCCCGCCTTTGCAAAGATCGCAACCGGAGAATGAAACACCATCGTACTGCTAACCTCTTCACTTCCACTTGTACGTTCAATGTCTTATAGGTTGCATGGGGGCGAGGCCGGTTCTGCTGCCGCCCCTCCCAAACCCCGCTCCTCTTCCGATCTGCCCCCGGTTCGCGGCGGTTCGCGCCCCTTTTTCCCCGGCGTAAAACCGGCTGATTTTCCTGGCGTATGCGGGCATGCCGAACCAGAGCCGGGGAGTAAGCCCCGG
>DASPUR010000218.1:0-3485 GCA_035622795.1 Methanoregula sp.
TCTGAATGGGGCGACGGGTGTAAAATTCGGGAACACACCGGCGTCCACGTTCATGGTGAACAGCGACACATCGATAACGGCGACCTCCCCGGCCGGTTCGGTCGGATCAGTGGATGTCACGGTAACGACTCCCGGCGGTACATCTGCACAGAATTCGCCGTACGACTGGTTCACGTTCAACGCAGTCCCGGGTCCGGCGGTTGCCGGAGTCATGCCGAACAACGGGCCGGCCACTGGCGGTACAATCGTAACGATCTCCGGGCTGAACCTGAACGGGGCGACCGGTGTAAAGTTCGGGGGTACACCGGCGTCCACGTTCACGGTCAACGGCGACACATCAATAACGGCAACATCCCCTGCCGGTTCGGTCGGATCCGTGGATGTCACGGTAACGACCCCCGGCGGTACGTCCGCACCGAATTCCCCCTATGACTGGTTCACGTTCAATGCTGTCCCGGGTCCGGCAGTTACCGGAGTCATGCCGAACAATGGGCCGGCCACTGGCGGTACGATCGTAACGATCTCCGGGCTTCACCTGAACGGGGCGACGGGTGTAAAATTCGGGAGCACACCGGCATCCACGTTCACGGTCAACGGTGACACATCAATAACGGCGACCACTCCGTCCGGAGCTGGGACTGTTGATGTCACGGTAACGACTCCCGGCGGTACGTCCGCACCGAATTCCCCCTATGACTGGTTCACATACGAGCCGGTTGGTATACCGGTTCCCGAGTTCCCGACAGTAATACTCCCTGTTGTAGGGATCATCGGATTCGTGGCAACCGTTTTCCTGATCCGAAGGATCCGGGAACACTGAATTTTCCGGTTCGCTTTTATTTTTTTGAGATTTGTTCCGGCAACTGCGGATCCCGCGTTAGCGGTCTTCTCCAAGCTCTATATCATTTTGACCGATGAGAAGGTTAATCCGAGCGCAAACTAAAGAGATTTCAGCAGTTACGTCTGCCCTGAAGAAGAAACCATGGCCAAACCCGAGACTGATTTCCAGTACAAGCAGTGCCTCATCGTGAGAAACGACGTGAAGATGAGCTGCGGCAAGAAGTGTGCCCAGGCAGCGCACGCGTCCATCGGGGCGTACAACGGTGCGGACAAGGCCCTGCAGAAGTCATGGCTCACCGAGGGTCAGAAGAAGGTTGTCCTGAAGGCAAACGACGAACGGACCCTCCATGAACTCCGGGTCCTCGCGGAACGGGCCGGCATCTCGCACTCCCTCGTCCAGGACGCCGGGATGACCGAGATCCCACCGGGCACGATCACCGCCCTCGGTCTCGGGCCGGCAAAGAGCGAGGATCTCGACCGGATAACCGGGACGCTCTCCCTCCTATGAGACCCTCCCCCTGGCCGCTCGAGAACGATCTCGGTATGCGCTGGTATGCAAGCGACGATGACGGGATCGGGGGGGACCTCCGCACGGTCCCGGAAGACTTCCTGGTCGAGGAGATCCCGCTGCCGGAGAAGGGCGGGGCGGAAGGCCCGTACCTCATCTGCCTCCTGACCAAGAAGAACTGGGAGCTCCAGCACGCGGTCAAGGAGATCGCAAAACGCCTCGCGATCAGCCACCGCAGGATCGGGTGGGCCGGGACGAAGGACCGGAACGCGATCACCCGCCAGTGGATCTCGCTGTACAACGTCACGCGGGAGCAGGTCGCGGGGGTCCGGCTTAAGGATATCACCCTTGAACCGGTGAGGCAGGCCAACGGGCAGCTCTCGCTGGGGGACCTCGCGGGGAACCGGTTCTCGATCGTCATCCGGAACTGCGTGGCGACGGGCCCGGCAGGTCTCGCAGACCGGATCCAAGGAATCGGCAGGACCGTTGCGACCGGCGTCCCGAACTATTTCGGGATCCAGCGGTTCGGGGCCATACGGCCGGTCACGCACGCCGTTGGCGAATGGATCCTCAGGGGCGACTACGAGCGTGCCGTGGAAACCTACGTGGGACGGGAATTCCCGCTCGAGGCGGAACATGTCCGCGAGGCTCGCGGGGCCTGGCTTATGACCCGGGACGCCCGGCAGGCGCTCCAGGTGCTCCCGCCCCAGATGGGGTACGAGCGTGCGCTGCTCGCCTACCTGGCAACGCACGACCGCGATTATGCGGGTGCCCTCCGGGAACTCCCCCCCAAACTCCTGTCCATGTTCGTCTCGGCCTTCCAGTCGTACATCTTCAACCTCGCCCTGAGCCGGCGGTTTGACGACGGCCATACCCTCTCCGTCCCGGTTGCAGGGGACCGCCTTCTCTTCGCGAACGGCCGGACCGATGTCGCGACCGCCGGAAATGCCCATGCCGTTTCCCTCCACATCGCACGCGGGCGGTGCAGCATAGCGCTGTTCATGCCGGGCAGGGAGCCGTTCACGGCGGGATCCGGAGGAGAGCAGGCAACGGAGGCCCTCCTTGCCGAGCACGGGATCACGCCCGCAGACTTTGCCGCAGCCTCAGCATTCGTGAAGACAAAATTCGACGGGGCCTGGCGCCCGATCAGCCTTGCAACTCCCATAGAGTCGAAAGTGGAGGGGACCGATGTCTCCCTGAACTTCACGCTCCCTCCCGGCCATTATGCGACCACAGTCTGCCGGGAGTTCATGAAGGCGGACCCGGTGAGGATGGTGTGAGGGGTACGGGG
The DNA here is from genome assembly GCA_035622795.1 of Methanoregula sp. Classification (GTDB taxonomy): domain Archaea; phylum Halobacteriota; class Methanomicrobia; order Methanomicrobiales; family Methanospirillaceae; genus Methanoregula. Next base: position 2,640 of record DASPUR010000218.1, read on the forward strand.
ATGATTGGGCGCCATCCTGTATCCGGGGAGAATTAGTCCCGGGGAATTATTGTTTTTAGGAGACGCGCTCCCGAAAAGCAGGTACTCCCGAAGGGAATACCCATAAAAATACGCTGTCTGTCTGGGCCAGGGGTTCTTTTATGGAATTTCTACCCCAAAAATTCCTCCCGGTGGTGTCGCCCGGGTAAAAAAAAAAGCGGGCTTGCAGGGACCCGCACTTATCCCCGTTTCCGCGCCATCTCTTTTGCGCCGTTGATGGCGTCGTTCAGGTTCCCGAGCTCGTCAACGAGGTGGAGGTTGATGGCATCCGCCCCGCGGATGACCCTGCCGTCCTCGATCACCGAACGATCGATGGGCCGCTGAGACGTGACGTCGTTGATGAACTCGCTGAAGCTCTCGTTGACGATCTGCTGGGCGTACGCCTGTTCCTGGACCGTGAGAGGGCGCGACGGGTTCCCCATGTCTTTGAGCGCCCCGGACTTGACGATGGTTGTATTGTAGCCCTCGTCGCTGCTCCACTTGCTGATGTCCGAGAACTCCCAGAGCACGCCGATTGCCCCGGTGAAGGTGTCGGGGTCCGCGTAGATCCGGTCCGCGTGGGCGCTCACGTAATACGCGGCGCTGGTCGCCATGTCGCCCATCGAGACGACAACCGGTTTTTTGGTCTTGGCGTACTCGAGGTCGCTGATGATCTCCTCGGCCCCGGCTGGTGTCCCTCCGGGGCTGTTGACCCGGAGGACGATCGCTTCGGTCATCGGGTCGTCCGCCGCATCCCGCAGCTCTTTACCGACGACCTCGCTCCCGATCGAGCTCCCGTCATCGACGCTTCCCGATACGATCGTCCCC
>DASPUR010000219.1:0-5626 GCA_035622795.1 Methanoregula sp.
CGCCTGGATCTTCTGGATCTCGAGGAGACGCTCGCCCTGGTTGACGAGGAGGTGGTCCATCTTACGGTGGAGCTGGTGGATCTCCATCTCGGCGTTGAGGTTCACCTGGTAGTCGTGCTCGGCGTTCATCCGGTCCCGCTCCTCCTGCCGGTTCTGGCTCATGATGATGACCGGCGCCTGGATGGCGGCGAGCGCCGAGAGAAAGAGGTTGAGGAGGATGAACGGGTACGGGTCGAAGGGGCGGACCAGGAGGACGAAGGCGTTCACCGCGACCCAGACGATAAGGAACCCCGTGAAGAGGAAGATGAACGTCCAGCTCCCGGCAAAATCCGCGAGCCGGTCGGAGACCCGGTCCCCGAAACTCAGCTGCCGGTCGAACTCCACGTTGACATTCTTCGCGGTCAGCTCATGGTTCTTCATGCTCTCCCGGATCGTCTCCTCCAGCACGGAGAGCTCGCCCCGCTCCCGCTCGAGGATCTCCCGGATGTACTCCGTCCGGTAGTGGTTCAGGTCGGTGCTGCAGATGTACCCGTCGCGGGAAAACTGCGGGCGTTCCCGCCGGATGATCTCCACGATGGGCTCGGGGATGCCCCCGGCAGCGACGAGTTCGTCCCTGCTTTTTACCTCCCCGCACACCTGGCAGGGCGATGGTTCCCGGTCCGCCATGTCCGTCTCCTTAAAACGTTTTTGGACCTGCCATTATATAAAGGAAAAGGGGTATGGGCCTGATGACTGCATCAGCCCGGAAAAAGGGAACAAAAGACGGGATCTCCCCTCACTGCCGGATATGGCTCCCGTCGCAGAACGGCTTGTTCCCCGAGCGGCCGCACCGGCAGAGCGTGACCCGGTTCCGCACGGTATAAGGCTTCCCGTCGGCAGACACCACCGGGATGCCACCGCGGACCCAGATCGGCCCGTGCTCGCCTTTTGCGGGATACTCGATCAGGACGATCGATCTCTCCAGCTCCGGCTCGATCGCGTCCCCGGTTTTGTTGTCAGAGAGCACCAGCCGGCCCGAAGGACAATTGCACGCCTCCTCGATAGCGGTCTTCCGGGCCTCCGGGTCTTCTGACTGCACCAGGTCCCAGATCCCTCCCGCCCGCATGCAGAACCGGGCGTGGACGCAGAGGTGCCGGTCATCGGAAAGTGTCAGGCCGGGGCCGCGGATCACGACGGTATCTTCCGGCGATTCGGAGATGCCGGGCCCGGTCCCGTCAAACCCGGTCTTCGCGTGCGTCCCGTCGCAGAACGGCTTGTTCTTTGAGCCGCCGCACCGGCAGAGCGCGTACGTTTCCTGTAAGGGGAACTCCTGTACCGTCTTCCACGTCCGGCAGTTTCCTTCGGCATCGTTACAGATCTCCATCGTGTATAAAGGGACGGACCCGCTGACGATATAGGGGCCGTTCCTGCTCACCGTGATCTTCATGGATCCCGCCCTCCCGCGGGAAGATTGTTCTTTTGTCATGGTGCACGCCCGTTTTCCGGCGCAGGACTTCGTCCTCGCAGGAGGAGTGAAGTTTGCTGCTCCCAAAAAAAGAGGGTCTGGCGATCCTCCCTTCACCTCTCCCAAGGGCGCGGGATATGAAAAAAGGAGCGGCTCTCCCTGAGCCGATCCGCGGGTTCCGGGACCATGCGATCGCAGGTGACCGGCCTGGTACATTCCCTGCTCCCGGCCGATTATACCCGGATGATCCCGAACGAAGAGAGCAGGCCGAGGGCCATAGCGAGCAGCACCAGGACAAGGAAGACCCGTGCCCAGAATGTTCCCCGGTAAATCCCCTGCGGGTCCGGGTCCCGTGGGTGGACCTGCGTATCGATATAGTCCCGGAAGAACGGGCGGCCGCATCCGGGACAGATCTCATGAAAGGTGCTGTCTTCAAGGCCGCACCGCGGGCAGGTGTACGGGGCCTTTCTGCCGTTTGTAGCGGTCATGGGTGTTCCCAAAAAAAATACTCTGGAGGGTAGATTTCGGATTTATGGGGCTGTCCGGCCGGCTTCCCGCCGGTACAGGAGGGCGGCACAGATGAAGATCAGGGCCGCCGATGCAAATATCCCTGCGCCTGTGCCGGAGACCACACCCGTTTCGCGGTAGTTCATGACCGCCGCACCGAGGGAGATGACCCCGCAGGCAAGGACGATTGCGAATTTTTCGTATGCTATTTCCGCTCACCTCCTTTACACACTGGTTTGCCCCGGCTCGGTATTAATGCGGCGATGACTGAAAAAAATCCTGCAGGAATTATGGGCCAGCGGACATCGCTATTGTTATTCGCTCACACCGCCGAAAAAACCAAGAATCCCTTATCGCCGGTGGAGACAACCGCGTACGTGTTTTTGATCCCCGCGGTACTGGCAGAATTATGGATGACCACTTCCTGCACACCCGAACCCCGGGGCTGGAACGTCAGAGCGACCGATCCGTTTGGCAGTACGACCGTGCTGATCGGGACGATGGGACCCGGATTCTGGAAAGAGACTGTTCCATTATCGGGTGGGAGCGGTGTTGTGCCGCTGACATTTCCCTGCAGGTCGAAGGTCAGCAGGTCCCGTGCACCGGAACCATAACACGCTGCCTGCAGGGTTCCGTCTTCCTGCAGGGTGAGCGAACGACACTCAAAATACTGGTGGCCGGTATATTCCCAGACCCTGTCCCCCGCCGGGTCGAGCCTGATTACCCAACCTGTGTCTTCCGAAGAGGAGGATTCGCCGGATTTTTGGTAAAAGAACGTTCCCGCGAGTGCATATCCTCCGTCCGGAGTTGTTTTCGCATCCATGAGGTTGGTGTAATAGTACCGGTGCCACTGTTCGGTTCCGCCGGCGTCCAGCCGGATGACAACGCCGTGCCCATCGATGACCGTATACCCGGTATCCCCCGGGAAGACATACTTTGCGGCATCAAGAATGGGGACCCCGGGATAATACGCGGTCGGCGATTTGATAAAATTCCAGGAGAGATTTCCGTCTGCACGGATCTTTGAGATCGTAAGGGAAGGAAGAATATTTCCGGGGAAGGTGGTCCCTCCGTAAATTAAGTACCCCCCGTCAGAATCGGGGCGCACCCACGGAGGAGCCAGTCCTTCCAGTATGATCTGCCATTGCTGATTACCGTCTATGTCGATCTTCGTGACCAGGGTATTTGCATTGGCCTGCGGAGCGGCCACAGAAATCAGCCGGGAGAAAAAGTCGATGGGGGTGAAACCCGGAGTAAGGATCAGAAGCGTGAGAACTGCTCCGACTATAACGATTATGGGAAGATCTTTTTGTTTTATATCCATACGGGCCGGTGAATTTTTACGCGGTATAAGGGTTCCTATTTATTTTTCATCCGGAATGTTTACGGCGACTCTTAAAGAAAACGGCAGACCGGGGCTAAGGACCTTGCCCGTCGGGAATACCGATCCCTGTTTCTTTAACCCGGAGCAGATTCGACCGTCCAGCTGCACCCGAAGGCTTTAAGCCGAACCCGTTTTTTATATACTAACCGGTCAACCGGCATGAAGACCGTCTGCGCGTTCTGCAATTCCATTATCGATAACGGGACCTCTCCCGGAGAACCGCTCAACCACGGCATCTGCGGGAACTGCTACCGGGAAATCCTCGCAGATTTCGGGTTCAACCTGAAAAAATTCCTCGACCTGCTCGATGCACCGGTATTCCTCGTGGACGAGGATGCCAGCGTCCTTGCGGCAAATTCGCTCGCCATCGAAGCGTTCGGGAAGCCGGTGGAGTTTTCGCAGGGCAGGCTCTGCGGCAATGTCATCGACTGCATCAACGCGCTCCTCCCGGAGGGGTGCGGTAAGACCCCCGCGTGCCCGGACTGCGGGATCCGGAACGCGGTGAACGAGACGTTCCGCACCGGGAAAGGGATCGATTCCCTCCCGGTGGAAGTGCACCGGAAGAACAGAAAACCGGGGCGCCTGCTCGTCTCCACCCGGAAGGACAACAACATCGTCCTGCTCCGGCTCGGGTTCATCGAAACCGGGTAAAAAATTCTTTTTTTCATGACCCGGGTTCCGTGGCCCGTAGCTCTGTGAAATCTTCGGGCAAAAAGAGAGATTTTCCGGCAAAAAAACCGGCCTACAGGTGCAGGGCCGGGACTGCCACCACGTGTCTGACGCTGGTCACGCCTGCGGACCCGACCAGGAGATACGCTGCGAGGAGGATGATGAGGATGAGCGGGATGAGGACGGCAACCGCCATCACGAGGATCGCTTTCATGGTGCTGAGCTCCTGGAGCTCGCGGATCCCGAGGATATTGAGGACGAGCGACCAGAGCAGGAAGAGGAAACCGATGAAGGGGATCCACCCGAGCAGGAGACGGGGGGTCTGCCCGTAGATTATCGCGGCTGCGGTCTGCATGATGCCTTTCCGGCCGCCGAAGATATACACCCAGAGGTGGACCCATGCAGCAAAGACGAGGGTGAGGATGAACCCGCCGGCAAGCACCGCGAAGAAGACGAGGGCCGGCAGGGGAACGCCGGTTGCGAACCCGGCAGGGAACGGCACCAGGCTGACAAACGCGGCGGTGACGATGGCCGAGAAAACGGCGTTGATGAGGAGCAGGGCTACGAAGTACGCGAGCAGGGCCCCCGGTTCATCCGTGCGGGATTTGCCGAAGGTCTCGACCGGTTCGAGGAGGAAGCCCCGGACCTTTTCAGCGATGGTGTTGAACATACGGATCAATGGTTGTCGTACCGGGAATATAAAAAAAGCGAGGCCCGGGACCGCTTTAAAAAAAAAGTCTTTTCCCTCCGGTCGCCGCTCGCTGCCACCGCTCCGGTCGGGTCTTTCCGGATCCCGGGCGATTAAAAGCCCGGGCCGGCGGGAAAACGCCAAACTCTTATCCGCTCCCAAAAGAAAAACACCCGGGGAGGAACACTAAAATGGTGAAACTCACCGATGAGATGAAGGAGTCGCTTACGGGGACAAAACTCGCGTTCCTCGCGACAGCGGCAAAGGACAGCACGCCAAACGTCGTCCCGATCGGGGCGTTCAAGCTTCTCGATGACGGTACGCTGCTCATATCCGACCAGTTCTTCAAAAAAACGCTACAGAACCTGAAGGAAAACCCGAAGATCGCCCTGTCGTGGTGGGGGGAGAAGGGCGGTTTCCAGCTTAAGGGCACGATCACCCTCCACACGGGCGATGAGATCTTCCGGCAGGACGTCGCGTGGATGAAGGAGCTCAGACCGAACCTTACGCCGAAATCGGCGGTAGTCGTGAAGATCACCGATGTCTTCCAGGTCAAAGCCGGCCCGGACGCCGGGAAGAAGATTCTCTGAACCGCCGGATCTCCTGCCGGTAAATTGGCCGGAACGATCCCATTCGATGGCCGGCCGGCGCACCGGGTATTCCGGCACCCCCTGCCACCCCGCGGGAAATGCCGGTCCCCGGGCATAACCCCCGCCGCTTTTTCACTCAAGGGAAACCATTTCAACCAGCGGGGATCACGCTTGAGGATCATGACTGGAAAGAACGGGCATTTCGAGAAGGGCGTGTGGGTGGAAGAGAGCGTACCCGCGGCCGCGCCGGACCAGGACGCCATCGACCAGCGGTTTGCCGGTGCCGCAAAGTCCGTCATCTCGTCCATCGATGAGGTGATGAACGTCACCCGCGAGCTCGTGAC
>DASPUR010000220.1:0-5737 GCA_035622795.1 Methanoregula sp.
GGTGCCGACCATGCTGCCTGCTTGATCCCTTCCATGCCGCCGAGGTAGTGGTGGGACATTTGCTGGAGCAGGACGTCTTTACCCTTGTACCCGTCTGCGAGTACTGAGGGGGTCTTGCTCGTACCCTTCCAGCGCTTGAGCCAGGTCCAGGATACGGTCATGTTGTGGTATGCGCCACCGGTGGGGTAGCCGTGGATCGCCTTGCAGGCAAGGATTTCACGGTACGAGCCGCCGGATCCAAGGCCGAGCGGGGTGGCTGCGGTGTCGAGGATCGGGCGCTTGATACCGCAGTACTCTGCGATCTCCAGCATACCCTTGGCCTGACCTGCAACGCCGCCTTCGACGAGCACTTTCTCCCTGCCGGCAACTGACGGGTCCGCAGGGTTGAAGGCAAGGACGATTGCTGCGTCAACGTCGCTGTTCTTGAGTGCCTCGATGCTCTCCGGCAGGATCGAACCGTTGATCGAGTTGTAGATCGCACGGTGGGCAAGACCGACATCGGTAACGTACTTGCACGCGTGGGCAAGTGCCGCGGGAACCGAAGAGTCCATCAGGAACGCGGTCTTGTTGTCGATCGAGTCGAACCAGCTGAAGTAGCTCTCGAATGCCTCGCCATACTCCGCGATGATCTGGATGAAATGCGGGATGCCGGTCATGTCCGAAAGGACCTGGCACCGGTTCCAGAGAGCTTCTGCCTTTGCCTTGTCAATCTTGCCTGTGTGGTCGTCAAGCACGCACTCGTGCTTGTTGTAGAAGATTGAAGCACCCAATACCGTGGGGTACTCGCCGGGCTGTCCACCGATCTTCGTGCCGTTGAAGTCCCAGACACTCTGTTCTTTTTCAAACCTGAACATTTCTCTTACACCTCCATTATACCATTGCCATCAATTTCTGGTACAGGAACAGCAGCATCACGAATACGATCAGCCCTGCGACGAGCCCGTAAAGGATACCGATATCCCGTCCGATCTTTCTTCCAACACGCTGCGCAACCTCTGCGTCCACGAACTCGATCTTCTTTTCAATTTTATCGAGCCGCTTTTCTATCTCGAGGAACTGGGGGTTTGCACCCGCTGCGGCAACTTCAGCGCCACCGGCAGCTTCCTTGACTTCGACGACCATAGGTTCGCCGGCGAATGCGCCGGGGTCGCGAGCCTTGAGTTCGTTGATCTTGGCCTTGATAGCGCCGAGGTCTTCGGACTCCATGATGTTGACGATCTCGACCTGTTCCTGGAAGCGCTTGATCGCCGCATCGTTGAGGTTCTCGATGAAGGGGATAGCACCTTCAGCGCCGACGACACGTCCTTCCTTGACGCCGCCCTTGTGGAGGGCAGCGAGGGTCTGGCCGGAGAGGTGTCCCTTGACTTCCGTACCGCAGAGCAGGAGGAACCTGATGTTGGGGTTGGAGATGACGTTAGCGATGACCTTCTCGAGACCGAGGTTCTCGGTCTTGCAGGACCCGCAGAGCGCCGCACCCGCATCACAGATTCCCTGTTCGTCGAGGTGGGAGCCCATGGTGACGACAGCAACGGGGCTGTTGGCATCTCCCGAGTGGAAGTCGCCCTTGACGAGCGGCCAGCCACTTGCTGGTGATTTCTTGTCTGCCATGGTTTAGGCCCCCTGCAGTCTGATCAGCTGGAATGCAATGATCCCTGCTATGAGAAGTCCCACGGCCAGTCCATACCAGAACGAAGTGATTGTGCCACCAATCATCAGACCTTTATCCCTGTTGGGGAACGAGGCGAGGAGATTGCCTTCACCCGAGAGCATATTGACGAGATCGTCAGTAGTAGCCTCGAGAACCGCAACCTTCTCGATGACCGGGGATAGCGATTCGCCGGCCGATGTTATGATCCCAATTACCGGGTCCGCAACAAGGCCGAATTCCGGAAGAACCTGAATATATGCCATTAGTGTCCCTCCACTTCAGGAATCGGTTTTGCATCGAGCCAGGCTGCCGCATCACGCTTCGAGAGGTTGACGTATTCGCAGTAGGTGTAAAGCCATCCGATAATTGCGATGACCAGCGAGAGAAGCGCGTAGAGGAATCCGATGAGTGCGAAGGACATGATTGCTGCGACAATCATGCTCAGGAAACCGCACTCTGCGGTCAGCATAAGCATCCTGTCCTGTTTCCATCCAGGTCCAAGGCATGCATTGAACGGGTGCTGGATTGCGATCGCGCCAAGCAGGAATGCTACGGCGATCAGGCATCCGCCCATGAACGATGTCTGGTTCGACATCAGGGGCGTGCCGAGCGATGTCAGTGCGCCGGTGGTGGTTGTCAGGCCTGCAAAGGTGAAGCTGCCGGACATCATCACTGCAAAACCCATGAGGGTGAGTGCACCGACGACTGCCATCTCGGTGAGGGCCTGGACCATTGCCGGGATCTTCATGTTCAGGATATTGTTTGAGATATACCCGAGGATGAACCCGATTACGGCCGCAAGGACGAGCGCAACGATCGGTGCGAGGGCACCGTACTTGGTTGCGAACAGCATTGCGATAACCCCGGAGCCGAATGCGATCATACCCGCAGATGGAACTCCGGTACCGATACCGTAGCTGCAGAGCACCTTGATGGTGTGGCTTCCCCAGATGAGTGCGATGACTGCGGCGAGACCGCCGAAGAATACGAATGTCTGGGTATTCAGGACTCCATTGAGCAAGGTAAGGTAGAGGCAGATGAGCGTGCCCACGAGTCCCGCAACGAGAATCTTATTGTGCGGGACGCCTCCTTCAATAACTTCAACTTTTACTGTCATTTTGCACCTCACACAATGACGATCAGGACTGCAATGAGGCCGCACATTGCCGAAGCTACGGCAGAGGCGACGATTGCCCTGGGCCAGCGCTTGAACTTCGGGTCGTGGGGTCCCTCGATGGTTCCTGTGATGTTATAGGCAGTGAGCACTGCGTTCACCAGGAACAGGCCTACCGCAAACATCCCTGCCATGGAGACCGCGATCGGGGCCACCTGAGCGGGTGTCACCTGCATGATCCCCGGAAGGTTTGTCGTGTACAGGTTGAGCAGTTCTATGTAGATGAGAGTCCCGCCTGCACCACCGAGAATACCGCCGGTAACACCGCCGACGAACGAGACAAACGGAAGACCGTGTCCCTCAGTTCCCTGCGATTTGAACTCGGCCTGCGTGTCTCCGGTTATCGGGTCCTTTGCCACCTTACCGGAGGCTGCCGGGATACCCATGCCAAAGACGTAGACGAAGTTCACCATCATACAGGTGATTGCCATCATCAGGCCGCCACCAACGCCACCGGTTATGACCGCGACGACCGTTCCTTCCCCGGCTGCCCAGGCTCCTCCGAAGAGTCCGGCGAGACCGGCACCGGCTGCGAGCATGGCAACACCGGTTGCGATACCCGGGGCCTGCCCCATTGCTGCGGGGGCACCGCCGACCGGAACGAAGTGGACGCCGAAGCCGATCAGGACGCCGCCTATGATGATCCCGATGAGCGCCATGAGGCCGAGCCCTGGCGCAACCATGTAAGCAATCCCGAGAATGATCAGGAGCAGAACGACACCGACGCCCATCGCGGTGGGGTTCATCGCTGCTCCCGCCTGGGGTTTTGCTGCGACTGCGGTCATGCGGACGCCTCCTTGGCTTCCGTGTACGGGCCGTAGTTCTTCCTCGCCCAGACTTCGATGTACCGGTCAACAATCGTGAAGATCAGGATTATAAGGATACCAACGATGATGGCTCCCCATCCGGGACCGATACTGGCAGCGGTGCTCTGTTCGAAGAGGATCGTTCTCCAGAGTTCAAGGAAGACGATCAGGCCAAAACAGATACCTGATGCGGAACCGCCGATCTTTGCGGTAAACCAGCCGTTGTCAAGCGAGTTGCGCTCGCCTGCTTCTGCGTAGCGGACGATATTTCCCGATGCTGAGATCGGGACGCCGGCACCGAATTTCTGGTTCTGGTACTGTCTCTCCTTCCCGTAGTACGGGTTACCGGTTGCAGACCCTGCTGCACCGAGTGCGATACCCCAAACGAGGGCCAGGAGCGGCAGCGGGAACGGGTGTCCCAGTGCGCCGTTGATCAGTTGAGAGAGCGAAACCACCGCGAAGATCGCGATGAACGCGTGTGCCATCGTGACCGAGGTCATGGACTTCAGGATGTCCACGTACACCGGCTGACCGAACTTGGCCAGGCTCGCGGTCCTGCCAAGGTACGCGGTTGTTGCATATACGCCCTGGACAAAAACTGCGAGAACAGATCCGAGGACGATCGCAATGACCGGGTTGAGATGCATTGCCATGAAGGACCAGGCAAGGCCCGCGCCCAGTGCACACCAAAGACCGTATGCCGGGGGTTCACCGGCGACCGCCTTATTGAAGATGCGGTGCATGAATCCCATCTGCGGAGCGAGCTGAACCTGTGAGTTCGGGTCTCCCTGCGACCCGATGTTGGATTCAGTGTCTTCCGCAGCACCGGCTATGGTGGCAAGAGCTCCTGTCAATGCAGTAATTCCAATGCCAAATACAATATCTACCATTTAGCCTCCTCCCTGCGTGCGAATGCACGAGGTATTCGAAATGCAATGCCACGCACATCGAGTAAAAACTCTTTGTGGTCAATTGTAAATTTGGTCAGGTGTCGATTAAAAGGTTTCGAAACGAAAATGGCAAAATCGCGGTATAACGCGCCCGAATTATAAATTTAACGGCAATTCTGGTTTTTTACTCATGTGAATTTGCGTTAAGGTAAAAAAAATTGTGTTAGGGGCAATCAGGATTGCGCTGAACGTCGATAGTGTTCTGGAAACGGGTAGGGACAGGAATTTCTTGCGCCCCACAATTGTCATCGCCTGCGGTCTCATAAATAAAGAACTAATTTTCCGACCACCCAAAGGATATCAAAAATACACCGGATATTGAGAGTGAAATGTCTCTTTAGATGCCCGTTTTTCCAAAAAAAGCCATAATCCGGTGTTCGGGAAGAGTTCCGGCGATTCCACTGGTGATTACAGATATGGCGGGTTTGTAAGCCCGGGGGAATGAGGAGTACCACGAGATTTTGCATGAACTATTGCGACGGAGAAAGGCGGCAACCTTGCTAGATTTCACTTCTCCACAATGGTCCGCATCAGTGCCATTACTCCGGGTTTCGATGGCCTTCTGGGAGCGGCCAGTCCGAACCCCTCCATTCCGGGCGGAGGTGATTCGAACATCTCCCGGTTCAGCCGGTCGTTCAGTTCGTCGAAGATCCGTTTATACGCGATGCAGTGAGGATCGACGCCATCCAGTGAACCCCCGGATGGAGCGATCGCGTTATACGGGCATCCTCCCCGGCAGTACCGGATATGTGAACAGTCCTTGCATGCGGAATCAACATAGTCGGAAAAAGCGTTCATACGCCGCCCGGCATCGGACTGCATAAGGGCATCCATCGATGGCTTGTCCCGGACATGCCCCAGAACCCACTCCGGCATACCGACAAAACGGTAACAGGGGTAGATACTGCCGTCAGGCCCGACCGCAAACGTGTTCCCCATGCAGTTGACGAACGTGCAGACGCTTCCCCGCCGGGTAAAGACGCACCTGCAGAGGTCGTTGATGTTCATCACCTCCATGGAACCGAGGTTTTCGAGAGACCTGTCGAGGAGATATACCAGTAACTCCCCATATTCTTCAGGTTCGAGTGCCCACTCTTTCGGGTTCTCTGATCGGAGGGATGGGAGAGCGGGATGGAGCTTGAGGGTAAACCTGTTCTTC
>DASPUR010000221.1:0-4517 GCA_035622795.1 Methanoregula sp.
GAGGATGCAGCACGAAAACATTTTGAGTGCCCCCTTGACTGTGTCCGGGATAATCTTCGTGAATTCGGATTTATCGAACTGAAAAAAGGATGGATACCGGAACGTTTCGGCGAGATCAGCAGTGAAAGGTTCTCATTCGTCCATATAGATGTGGATCTCTATCAGCCCATCAGGGATTCGCTCGAATTTTTTTACCCCCGAATGATCCCGGGGGGTATTATTGTTCTTGATGATTACGGGTACCTCGGATTTCCCGGTGCAAAAAAGGCAACTGATGAATTCATAAAGAACCGGCCGGATTTCTTCCTCGATCTTCCTTCGGGGTCTGCATTTATCATAAAAAAATGAGTCTGCCGGTCGGGCTTTTACTCTTTTTTTTTAAATCATTTTCATCGCATAGAGGCTGAAAAAAAGAACGCTGCCGCAAGTCATCGTCCCAAAGGCAGTGTAGTCTAGAACCCCCAACGGGAACTCGCGGACACGCGTCCTCGCCCGGGTCCGGTACCCGCGTATATCGATGGTCAGGCCGAGGATGTTTGCCCGGGCAAGCGCGTTCGAGACCAGCGGGACGACGATGGGGGCAACGCTCCGCAGCCTGCCCATGAGGCCGGTGCCCGGCTGGTACCCCCGGGCGAGCTGCGCCTCGTGGATCCGCCGCCCTTCGATCTGGAGCGTGGGGATGAACCGGAGGGCGATGACAAACATCAGGATATAGTCCACGGGAATCCTCATACGCTCCATGGTGTGTACAAGGTCGCGGGGCTGGGTCGAGATCAGGACGAGCTGGAAGGCGTAGATCAGGATCATGAACCGCAAGCTGAGGATGACGCCGACCTCCAGAGCTCCCCAGGTAAGCGGGATGGATCCCTGCGGGAAAATGAGGCCCGCGGGCACGAGATACGCGATGAGCGCCCCGTTCGGGATGGTGAGGAGCGTTATCACGATGAAGACGAGGCTCATCATCACGATCAGTTTCGACTGGAGGATAACCTCATGGTACAGGTTGCTGAATACGGCGGTGGCCAGGAGGAGGGCCACGAACAGGGCGAGGAACGGTATCCCGGTAGCGACCACGCACATACCGCTGACCAGTACAACGAATACGATCTTGGTGACCGGGTGAAGCCGGTGGAAAAACCCGTCCTTGTAGACATACGCGAGAATCTCTGACATCTCAGGCCCCCGGGTTTTTCACATCCGAGATTACGCAGCCCCGCTCCAGGGTGATGATGCGGTCGGCACAGTCCCGGGCGATGACCGGGCTGTGCGTGATCACGATGATTGCGTGGCCTGCCCGCGTGAGCCTTGTGAGGAGTTCCATGACCTGGCGGGCCTCGTTCCCGTCCAGGCCGGTCGTTGGTTCGTCCAGGACGATGACCGGCGGCCGCATGGCGACCACGCACGCGATGGCAAGGCGCTGGCGCTCTCCCCGGGAAAGCCAGCGGGGGTACAGGTCCCGGGTGTGCGCGAGGCCGGCTTCCTCAAGAGCTGCCGTGATGTTCTCTTCCGAATCCTCGATCCCGGCATTCCGGAGCCCGAACCCGACCTCCTCCCTGACCGTATCGGAGAAGAACATGTGGTCCGGGTTCTGGAAGACCAGCCCGACATGGCGTGCAAGGTCCGGGGTCGTGGAGTTCCGGGTATTAATCCCCCGTACAAAAACCTCGCCGGATGCGGGGACGAGCAGACGGTTAAAATGCTTGACCAGGGTCGTCTTCCCGGAGCCGTTCTCCCCGACAATGGCGACAAATTCCCCGGCAGCGATGGAGAGGGAAACCCCGCAGAGCGCCGGGACATCGCCGTAGGAATACCGGAGGTTCTCGACCCGGACAACGGGTCCCTTCATTTCAGTTTCTCCCCCTCCCGTCTCTCCCGCACCGGACCGGATCCCGGAAAAGTCCGGGACTACGATACGGTGGACCCGGTCATCCAGGAGGACGTCTTCCGGATTTCCCGAAGCGCTGATCTTCCCGTTTTCCATGACCACGAGCGTATCGACCATATCGGCGAACTGGGCAAACTTGTGCTCGATGAGGAGGATGGTCTTCCCCTCGTTTTTGAGCGAGCGGAGGATCTCCGCGATCCTCCGGGTCCCGTGTTCATCAAGTTCGGAAGTCGGTTCGTCGAGGACGAGGACATCGTTGCCCAGGGCGAGCGTCGCTGCAAGCGCGACCCGCTGCTTCTGGCCCCCGGAGAGGTGGTGGGGCGACCGGTCCTTCAGATCGGTCAGATGCGTCATCTCCAGGACTGCGGAGAGCCGCTCTTCAATGGCTGCTGCCCCAAGGCCCCGGTGCTCGAGCGAGGAGAGGACTTCCTCTTCGACCGTGGTGAAGATCATCTGGGCCTCGGCATCGTCAAAGACTATCCCGATCTTCTCGGCAAGTTCCGAAAGGCCGCTGAATTCCGCTACGTCCCGGCCTTCGACCAGGACCCGGCCTTCTTTCCTGCCTCCATACTCGTGGTGCAGGATACCGGCGGCTGCGAGGCAGAGGGTGGACTTCCCGGCGCCGGATGGCCCGGTGACGAGCGTGCAGGAGCCCTTTTTCAGGGAAAATGAGAACCGGCGCAGGGCCGTCTGCGCCGTATGGGGGTACGTGTAACTGACGTTTTCGAGATCAATCATTCCTGTCCTCGTGACAACACCCTGCTGGAGGGGAGGTAGAGGATCTGGACGATGATCGCATTAAAGACTGCCGTTATGACTACGATCGGCACGAAAACGATAACAAAATTCAGGATGTTGCCATTGTACTTCTGGAGGACGGTTGCTCCTACAAAGATGATGGCGATCGCTGCAAAGGAAAATCCGCTCACCAGGGTCGAGAGGAACGTGGTCGCGGTCGGCGCGAGTTTTGTCCTGCTTGCCAGCAGTGCGTACAGGCCGAAGCACGTGAGCGCTCCCAGGGGCTCGCTCACCAGGTTTGCCGGCGGGAACATCGAACTGGAGATCAGCATCGAGAGTATCCCTGCCACGATCCCGATCCCGAGGGCCTCGTACACCTTCGGGCGTATCAGGATGATCGCAAGGCAGTAAAACGCAATGATCATGTTCGGGGTCAGGGGCGTGTGGAGCGCCGTGAGGAAATACCGGAGGATCGCACCTATCGCAAGCAGGATCCCGACAATCGCTATATCTTTTGACTTCATGGACATCACATCCGTACAGGTAACGGTAAGAAGGTATGGCAGCAGTGCTGGTTGACTAACTTATACCTTAATGTATAATTTTGTCCATTCATGTATTAAAACGTAACTTTTTACTTCCGGAAACGGGAAAACAGGCCTGGATCGCATCTTCCCACATCTTTATACGCCGGCAGCGGGATGCATCTTTCTGGAGATTTTGAAAGACCATGAACCTGCTCATTGTCTACTATTCGATGTACGGCCATGTTCACCGGATGGCCGAGGCTGTCGCAGAAGGCGCCCGGGAAGTAAAAGGCGTCGAGGTCGTGATGCGGAGGGTCCCGGAGACGCTGTCACCGGAGATCCTTGAGAAGATGGGGGCAACCGAGCTCCAGAAGAAATTTTCTCATGTCCCGGTCTGCACGCTCCCGGAACTGGGAGCTGCGGACGCGGTCATCTTCGGGACACCGACCCGGTACGGGAACATGTGCGGCCAGATGCGCCAGTTCCTTGACTCAACCGGCCAGCTCTGGGCTGCGAACGCACTTGTCGGCAAGGTGGGGAGCGTTTTTACGAGCTCGGCGACCCAGCACGGCGGGCAGGAGTCTACCATAACCAGTTTCCATATCACGCTCCTCCACCACGGCATGATCATCGCGGGACTCCCGTACAGCTTCGAAGGGCAGAGCAGGATCGACGAGATCACCGGGTGCTCGCCGTACGGGGCCTCGACCATTGCGGCACGGGACGGGTCGCGGTGGCCCACACAAAACGAGCTTGACGGCGCCCGGTTCCAGGGGAAGTACGTGGCGGGGATTGCCGCGAAACTTGCACGCTGATTTTCCCGGCACCCGGGCGGGTTTGCCCGGGCCAGCTAGGTGAACCCGATCAGGGGCGGCAAGATTCATAATCTATCTGAACGCTCTTTGGAGCTGAGGATCTTCTCGCATGATGTTCACACCGGGCAGCGACGATATCTACCAGGAATCCCTCCGGCTCCACGAGGAACACCGGGGGAAACTCGAGATCCGGTCGAAAGTCCCCTTAAAGACCAAGCACGACCTGTCCCTTGCCTACACTCCGGGCGTTGCCGAAGCCTGCCGGCAGATCGCGAAGGACAAGAACCTCGCGTACCGGTACACGATGAAAGCCAACACCGTTGCGATTGTGACCGACGGCTCGGCGGTCCTCGGTCTCGGGAATATCGGGGGGTACGCCGCGATACCGGTGATGGAGGGAAAGGCCATTCTCTTCAAGGAATTTGCAGGGATCGACGCGATCCCCATCTGCTTCGAGAGTTACGAGACCGATTTTACGGACCAGGTGAGGAACATCGCGCCGGTCTTCGGGGGGATCAACCTCGAGGACATCGCAGCCCCCAAATGCTTCGA
>DASPUR010000222.1:0-2320 GCA_035622795.1 Methanoregula sp.
AAAGCGGCAGCTGGGATCACCGCTGCGACCGGTAGCCGGGATATCCCGCACCCGCTCTTTTCAGGGAGAGACTAAAACCGTGGCAGCGGCATGCAGGGCCGGATAAGCTCCTTCTTATCCGTTTCCGGCTTTCTGCATCAGCGCGAGAAGCCCCTCGAGGATCCGCGCCGGGGCCGGCGGGTTGCCCGGGATCTTCAGGTCCACCGGTAAAAGCTTGTCCACCCCGCCGAGCACCGCGTACGAGCCGGCGAAGATACCCCCGTCGCACGCATCGTCTCCCACCGCGATCACGAACTTCGGGGCTGGCATTGCATCGTAGGTCTTCCGGACCGCAATCGCCATGTTATGGGTGATGGCACCGGTGACCAGGAGGACGTCCGCGTGCCGGGGCGATGCCACGAACGATATCCCGAACCGTTCGACATCGTAGTAGGCGTTATTGAGGTTATTGATCTCGATCTCGGCCGCGTTGTCGCTCCCCGAGTCCAGTTCCCGTATCGCGAGACTGCCGGAGAAAACCCTGTCGATAGTACGCTTCAGCTCCTGCCCGAGCCGTTCGATCTCGCCATCGCGGGCGACATGATCTTCCGTGACTTTTCCTTTCAGCATGCAGGAGAACGCGTTGACCATGATACCACCCTAGAGGTCTGTCCCCGCGTACGACAGGTTCAGGCTCTTGTTGATCACCGGGAAATCGGGGACGATATTGCCCTGGACCGCGTGCTCGATAGAGAGCCAGTTGCAATACGAGGCCGTCCGTACCTTGTACCGTGCGATCTTACCGTCCCGGATCCAGACCCAGCAAAGGTTTTCCCCCCGGGGCGATTCGATGAGCGCGAGCGTATACCCGTCACGGACAGGAGCATCGGAACGGATCTCCCCCGCGGGCATCGACGCGATCAGGTCCCGGATAATCTCGACCGAATCCAGGATCTCCGCGGCCTTGACCGTGAACCGGGAGAGGACGTCCCCGTCCCTGAGGATTTTCGGCGCCGGCGGGAACCGGTCGTAGATGCCGTACGGGCAGGTGATCCGGGTGTCGACCCTGCCCCCGGAAGCGCGGGCTGCCGGCCCGGTGATGTTGAGCGGCCGGAGAAGTGCCGGCCTGATGACGCCGGTTGACCCGAACCGGTCGATGACCGAAGCAGTGGAGAGGACGATCTTGAGGCCGATTTGGTACCGCTTCCGGAACTGCCGGAGGAACCGGTCGAGGCCGTACAGGGATTCTTTGCGGATATCCTGCGTAACTCCGCCCACTGCGATCATTCCGCGGAGGAACCGTGAACCGGAACAGCGCTCGTTCTCCCGGACCAGTTCTTCACGGAGAACCGAGAACTGGCTCGCCCCGAGCGGGAACGCGACATCAACGAGCATCCCGGCCTGGTCGCTGAGATGGGCCGCTATCCGCTCCATTTCCAGAAGGATAGTCCGGATGTGCCACGCACGATCGGGGACGGTGATCCGGGAGATCTTCTCCGCCGCCATGCACAGGGCGGTCGCGTTGGCCACCGACTCGTCCCCGCTCACTGCCTCGGCGATCCGGATACACTCCGCGGGGGTCTTTCCCTCGGCAAGCTTCTCGATCCCCCGGTGCTTGTAAAACATCCGGATCTCGAGATTGAAGATGGTCTCGCCGATCACCGAGAACCGGAAATGCCCGGGTTCGATGATCCCTGCATGGACGGGACCGACCGGGAGCTGGTACACTCCTTCCCCGGAGACGCGGCGGAACGGGTACTCCTCAGCGGGATCGATCCGTCCTTTTGTCACGACCGGGCCATTGACGAAGGCTTTCCGGAGGGGGTGGAAATCATCCGGATAGGTCTCGTGGAGGAAGAGCCGGCGGGTGTCGAAGGCACCGGTGAACTCCACGCCGAAGCCGTCCCGGCACTCGCGTTCAGGCCAGGTTGCTGCAGGGATGAGGGATGCCACGGAAGAGACGGGACCTGACGCCTCCCGGATAAGGATGACGATCCCGCCCCGTTTCAGGAAGACATAGAGGAGGCTCGTGCCCGGTACATCCCGGAAATCCTCCGCAGCGAACAGGCCTATCAGGACAAACTTCCGGGTGGTGAGGAGGCCGGTCACGGGGGCAAACTCCTCTTCCGTGACCGGCAGACAGATCTCCCCGCTGCACCCGCGGGTCATGCGGCCGGCAGGAATAATCGTCTCCAGTATTCCGGTCACATACGCTGCAGGATCGACTTTTTCAGCGGGCATCTTAAAACCTCAGTTCTGTTACTATCTGGCCGATGAACGCGGTCTCCCCGGAAGGGAAAAAGATCCCGAGGATTACAACGAGTGCGATAAGGACCACGAC
>DASPUR010000223.1:0-2825 GCA_035622795.1 Methanoregula sp.
CAGGCCCTCGTTGCAAACATCGCCGGCCTTTCCGTGATGGTCACGAACACGGAGACCGAGGCGCTCCTCCTCGAGAACAACCTCATCAAGAAGCACCAGCCGAAGTACAACATCGACCTGAAGGACTCGAAACGGTTCGCGTACATCGAGATCACGAAGGAAAAGTTCCCCCGGATCGGGATCGCCCGGCGGACAAACAAAGAGGAGGCGAACTACTTCGGGCCGTTCGTCTCCGCGGGGGAGCGCGACGATGTCCTCCGGATCGTAAAACGGATCTTCGCGATCCGGCCCTGCCGGAAGCTCCCGAAACGGGCGTGCCTGCGGTTCCACATGGGCTCGTGCAGCGGGCCGTGCATCGGCGAAGTCAGTGAGGAGGAGTACCGGGTGCAGGTCGACCGGGCGGCAAACCTCCTCAGGGGGCACGGGAAGGAGCTCGACGGCGAGCTGCAGGCCGAGATGGCGGAGCGGTCGAAAAACCAGGAGTACGAGCGGGCCCTGACACTGAGAAACCAGATCTCCGCGGTCGAGCGGCTCACCGAGCGGCAGCACGTCGACCGGCCGCGGGAGACGGACGAGGACGTCATCGGGTACGCGGTCTCGGGCGGCACGATGTTTGTGATGGTCTTCATGGTCGAGAAGGGCCGGCTCCTCGCCAAGCAGGAGTACTCGTTCGATGCCCGGGAGGACGCGTTCGACGAGTTCCTGGTCCAGTACTACGCGGACCGGGTCCCGCCCACCGAGCTCATCCTCCCCCACGGCGTGGACGAGGCGCTCCCCGCGTACCTCACCGAACGGAAGGGCCGGGCCGTCCATGTCACCGTGCCGAAGGCGGGCGAGAAGAAGAAACTCCTGGAGATGGTGGAGATGAACATCGAGCATGCCTTCCTCCGGGACGAGCTGAAGGTCAGGGACCTGCAGGCGGAGCTCGACCTCCCCGAGCCGCCCGCGGTCATCGAGTGCTTCGATATCTCGCACCTCTCCGGCACCGCGATGGTGGGCTCGATGGTGCAGTTCCGGGACGGGGCCGCGGACAAGAAGAACTACCGGCGTTTTAAGATCAAAACGGTGGAAGGCATCGACGACTTCGCCTCGATCGCGGAAGTGGTCCGCAGGCGCTACTCCCGGCTCGTGGACGAGGACGCGGAGATGCCGGACCTGATCATCGTCGACGGCGGGAAGGGGCAGCTCGGCGCGGCTCTGGAGGTCGAACGGGAGCTCGGCATCGAAGTGCCGGTCATCGCGATCGCAAAACGCGAGGAGGAGGTCTACCTGCCCGGCGAGGTGCTCCCCCGCCGGCTCGACCCGAAGGGGATGGCGCTGCGGTACGTGCAGGAAATCCGGGACGAGGCGCACCGGTTCGCGATCGCGTACAACCGGCTCCTCCGGAAGAAGAGATTCACGGACGATATGCCACGGGCGAAAAAGGCCGGTACCGGCGCAGCGAAGGCAGGTGCAGGAGAGGCCGGGACCGGGCGGACCGGGAAGGGGCGCGCCGGGAAGAGCTGACCGGGAAGAGCTGGCCGGAGAGGGCGGAACGGGACGCTGAGGAGAATCCGGGGCAGGGCCTGGTCTGCCGGGAAGCTTCCGGCTGACAGTGAGGCCGCAGGAAATCGCGGCTTTGTGCCGGTGGAGCCCCGGAAGAATCGCCTATAAAGGGGATAGCGGACAACAGAGTACACCGCTGAGTCCCGGACCGTGACGGACGGCCCGGCTCCGTGCAGGGAAGATCCGGGCAGTGGTAACCGGGCTCAGAACCGGATCCGGTGGTTTATGGTGACAGGGACAACAATGGAAGACGCCTTCCGGCGGAGGCTCACGGAGGCGGTCGGGAATCGCAGGATCATCCTTGCGATCATACTCGCAGGGGTCTTCCTGTCCGTGCTCGATGTCCAGATCGTGGCGATCGCCCTCCCCACGATCACCCGGCTCCTCGCAGCCCCCATCGGCCAGACCCAGTGGATCGCGACCAGCTACGTCATCACCGTCCTTGCGACCGTCCTGATCTTCGGGACGATCTCCGGCTCGTTCGGGAACGGCCGGCTCTTCAAGGCCGGGATCCTCATCTTCACCATCGGTTCCTTTGCCTGCGGGATTGCCGGAAGCCTCCCGGAACTCATCCTCTTCCGGGTCATCCAGGCGCTCGGCGCCTCAATGCTGATGAGCATCTGCATCGCCATCATCCTCACGGTCTTCCCGCCCGAGGAACGCGGCCGGGCGATGGGGTTCTACACCGCGGTGATCGCGTTCGGGATGATCATCGGCCCGGCAGCAGGGGGTTTCATCGTGGACGCCATCGGCTGGCCCTTCATCTTCTTTGTCAACGTCCCCATCGGTCTCATCCTCCTCGCCGCCTCGGCCCGGTACCTCACCTTCGATCCCGGGCGGACCCGGATCCGGCTCCGGGATCCGGCCGGCGCCCTCCTCCTCGTCGTGCTGATGGGTGCCCTTGCCTTTGCCCTCAACACGCTCGCCAACCCGCCGGTTCAGCCTCTCGCACTGGCTTTTTGGACCGCCGTCTTCCTCGCAGCCCTCGTTTTGTTCGTGGCCCGGGAACGTTCCGTACCGGAACCCTTCATCGACCCGGCAGCCCTCATCGAACGGAAGTTCTGCCTGCCGGCGATCAGCCTCATCCTTTACCTCACGGCGACCTTCGTCCTCCTGACGGCCCAGCCCTTCTACTTCGAAGGGGTGATGGGGCTCCGGCCGTCCCATATCGGCCTTCTGATCCTCATCACGCCGGTCACGATGATCCTCTGCGCCCCGGCGTTCGGATGGGTCTACGACCGCAGGCGGTGGCGGGGCTACGCGTTCACCGGCCTCCTCCT
>DASPUR010000224.1:0-3705 GCA_035622795.1 Methanoregula sp.
GAGCCCCGGTGCCTTGAACCCGAAGAGGAGGAGGCCGATGATGGCTACTGCAAAGATACCGCCGTTGAGGACGAGGAGGTACTCGCTCGTCCGGCCCTTCACCACGTCAATGACGAACTGGATGAGCGTGAAGATCCCGACGATCATCGCAAAGAGGATCATCGTCGGCATGAGATAGAGGCCGAGGAGGTACGCGATGCCGGCGATGATCGCCATCAGGAGCGTTTTCTTATACGATGCAAAGATTTTAAGGTCGATCGCCGCGTCCTTCTCCGACTGGACCGCGGTCATGTAGCAGAGGCAGAAGAGCGTGGAGAAGAGGACCTCGCCGATGTGGTGGTCGAAGTACCCGTAACTCGAGCGGAAGAAGAACTGGCCGGTCACGACCGCGGTCAGCCCCGAGGCGAGGAGGCCGGTCTTCCAGTCCCCGCAGGTCTTCCCGACCCAGTACATCATGGCGACGACGATGGCAGCCATCACCGGCGGGATCAGCAGGCAGGTCCCGATGATCTCCGGCCGGGTGGTGGCCCCCGTGAGAAGGCAGACCGTGGCTGAGAGGACGGTAAAGAGCGGCCCCCAGTAGATCTGCGTCCCGGTCGGGAAGAGGGTCATGGGGTCGAACCAGCTGTACTGGGGATAGTTGGCAAGGATCTGCTCGACCTGCCGCAGGTTGTACATGGGATCGTCCCCGGCGACCGCACTCAGGATGTCGGTGCGGGTGACCATGGCGGGGAGGAGCCGTATCCAGAGCGCGAAGAGGGAGAAGAGGAGGACGAGCCCGATGACGAGGTACGTCCTCCGGTCCTTGAAGTTGATCGAAAACACCACAGGCCTCCGTTGAATGAGAAGGGTTCGCGGGACTACCATATAAACCTCAATCCCGGGGCACCGGGAAAACCGTTATTCTGCCCCGGTTCCGGCAACCGGATCGCCTAAAAGCCGGCCCCGCGGAATTTCCGTATCGGTGCCCGCTACCGGGCCAGCCACTCCCGGAGGCCGGCGAGCGGGCGGGTGTTGATGATCTCCCCCGCGCCGACCCAGCCGCGCCGGGCGGTCGCGACCGCGAGCTCTATCTGCCGGAGGTCAGCGGGCGCGTGCGCATCGGACCCGGCAGCGAACACAACGCCGTACTCCTTTGCTTTCCTGCAGTCCGTGTCGGGGAGGTCGAGCCGGGAGGGGTACCCGTTGATCTCCAGCGCTGTGTGCTGGGCTGCGGCGGCCGAGAAGACGGCGGGGAGGTCGAGCGCGGCGGGTTCGCGCCGGAGGAGGATCCTCCCGGTCGGGTGGCCGAGGATGTCGATGTGCTCGTTGTGGAGGGCGCTTATGACCCGGGCCGTCATCTCGTCCCCGTGCATTTTTATGCGGGAATGGACGCTCCCGATGACGAGATCGAGGTCCGCAAGCACGCCTGCCGGCAGGTCGGGCGAGCCGTCAGCGCCGATCCCGCACTCGATCCCGTGGAGGACGACGAAATGGTCGAGCGTCCGGTTCAGGGCCTCGATCTCCTTTCCCTGCGCCGCGATCTTCTCTTCGTCCAGCCCCCGGTTGATCTCGGGGCTCCACGAGTGGTCGCAGACAGCGAGGTACTCGTACCCCCGGGCTGCTGCGGCAGCGGCCATGTCCCGGACCGTGGCGGTCCCGTCGCTCCACACGGTGTGGATATGGAGGTCCCCCCGTACCGCATCGTACGGCACGACCGGAGGGAGCGTGCCCTTTTCAGCGGCCTCGATCTCGCCACGGTCCTCCCGGAGCTCCTGCTCGATATAGGGAAGACCGAGCATCCGGTACAGCTCCGTTTCGCTTTTTACCGGAAGGTTCTTCCCGGTCGCGGTGTCCTTCACCCCGTACTCGGAGAGGCTCCACCCCAGGTCGAGGGCCCGGCGCCGGAGCGCGATGTTGTGGTCCTTGGAGCCGGTGAAGTACTGTAAGGCGGTCCCGTACTGCCCCTCCTCCACCACCCGCAGGTCCACCTGGACGCCGGATGCGAGGACGATCGAGCTCTTGGTCGGCCCCCGGCCGAGGACACGGTCGACCTCGGGAAGCGAGGTGAACGCTGCCATCACGGTCTCCGGCTCGGGCGAGGCCGCGAGGATATCGATGTCCCCGATGGTCTCCTTCATCCGCCGTATCGACCCGGCGGGGCTGATCTGCCGTACCGCGGAGAGCCGCAAGAGCTCCGTTCTGATCTTCTCCGCGACCGGGAGCATCTGCCCGAGGAGGAAGCGCCCCGCTTTTCCCTTCCGGGCGGTGATGCCCGCGAGGATGTTTTTCTCGCTCTTCTCGCCGAAACCGGCAATGTCCCGGATCTTTCCCTCCCGGGCAGCGGCCTCGAGTTTCCCGATGCTGTCGATACCGAGCTTCTGGTGGAGCAGCATCGCCTTTTTCGGCCCGATGCCCTCGAGCTCCGCAAGTTCCCGCACGCCCGTCCCCACGTCCTGCTTCAACCGGTCGAGGTATGCCAGCTTCCCCGTACCGAGGATCTCGCGGATTTTCGTCGCGATGTGGGTCCCGATTCCCGGGAGTTCCTCGAGCCCGTCCCGTTCGCTGATCTTCGATAAATCCTCGGGGAGCGTCTCGATCTCGTGTGCCGCCCGCCGGTACGCGACGGGCTTGAAGCCCACGCCCTTGATCTCGAGGAGGTCGGCGACCTCGTACAGGATGGCCGCCACCTCCCGGTTGCTCATCTTCTCCGCCATGGATCCCTGAAGGGTAGGAGGGCGGAGGCGGGTTTTAAGGGTTGTGGTGGCAGGGATTGCGGTGGGTTTCGGGCACGGCCGGACTGGCGTGTAGCCTATGGGAAAAACCGGGGGCCGGTGTATTGAGTTTTCCGAAAATTGGCCAAAACAGACCATGCAATCAGCTCAACACCGGTATGGTATCCCACCCCCTTTCGCCATCCCGCCCCCGGCTGCGGGGGCGTGGGCGATCGCGAGAAGACGACATTACCTGGTCACCAGACTTTTAGATTTCTGAGAAGTCCTGATCCCGGTAAGTGCGTAGCGCAAAACCCGACAGGCGTTTTGCGCGTGAGGCTCGCTATTTTGGCAGTTCCTGCGTAATACGTGAATCCAATTCCTGCTTATGTACCCGGACCGGGATCTTTCCCCCCGCTCTCACGTCCCCGGTTCAACCCATACCCGACCCCAACCGGGATCAGGAACGTCAGTGCATAATACACGAACACATCTGCCCCGTAGTAGATGGCCTGGAAGAGCAGGACGATGAAGAGGTAGTCGAGGACAACCGCGATCAGGAGCCACGCAACCCCCACTTTTGCAAAGTACTGCACTGGGAGGCGTTCCCGCTTCCGGAACCAGAGGTATGCGATGATTATCGTTACCGGCGTGAGCACGATGAGGAGGATCCAGCCCATCACCTCGTGGAAGGGCGAGAAGAAGAGCACCAGCGATGCGATGTACCCGATGAGCCAGAGGGCGGCCCCGAGCAGTACAGTATCTTTGAGGATCTGCTTCATGTGTGATGGATTTGCCGGGCAGGGTTATTGTGTGTTTTGTATGACCCGGGAATCCTTCCGGGAAGTATGATCCGGAAAGAACCACGAGGATTAATTAATCATATGCGAGGGCCCCACGGGTGTTCAGGGTCTGACCGCCCCTCACCCCGTTGCAGAAAGTAGTATTCTTCGTCACACTGGTTACCGCAGCGAAAATAGGTCGCCGGTTGATAGAAAAATTACGAGCCACA
>DASPUR010000225.1:0-2981 GCA_035622795.1 Methanoregula sp.
GAGCGAGGAGACCCGCGAATAGACGTACCTCCGGGACCCGTCCCTGCGGACAAACCAGAACGCGAGGTCCGAGGGGATGATGCGGTCGCTCGTGAAATCGTCGATGGTCTTCTCAAGCCGTTCCCGGTCCTCGGGCGCTACGAAATCAACCGGGGATTTCTCTGCCAGCTCCTTCCGGGTATACCCGAAGATCTCCTCCACGCGCTGGTTTGCATAGCTTATCCTCCCGCCCTCCCTGATGAGGATGCCGTCCCGCACGTTCTCCGCCATCCGCCGGAACCGCTCCTCGCTTTCCCGCAGGGCATCTTCTGCGTTCTTCTGGTCCGTGATATCCTCGAGCAGAACGGTCGTGCCGGTCCTGCCGTCCTCGAATACGGTCGGGATATTCTTCTGCCGGAACCAGCGGTCCTGCCCTCCGGAAATTACCAGTTCCCGATCCGGTCCGCCTCCCCTGAGCGAGGTTTTAATGTTCTCGATGATCTCTTCCGTGCACTGGTCGGAGAACGGGAGGTACGAGAGGTTTTTGCCGATCACCTCTTCCCGTTTCTGCCCGATCAGCCCGAGGAGCTGGTCGTTTATGCGGACCACGCGGAGTTCCGTGTCCAGGACGATGACCAGGTCGCCTGAGAAGCCCAAAATGGAATCGATCGGGATCCGGGAGGATGGCGAGTACACCTTCGCTTTCCCGTATGTCCGCATCTCTACCTGTCCCGAGACATGGAGGATGTCGAGGTACCTCCCCACCGAATGCATGTTCTTTTTGAGCGTGCGCGCGATCTCGGTGACGCTCATGCCGTGGGGTGACTGTCTGAGCAGTTCCCGGATCTCGTGCAGTTCGGCGCTGTACTGATCGACCATTCGGAAGCCCCCGGAATATTTTATAAGCATTTCCCTTCAAAACCATTAATGGTTTGCATTGTTTGTTACACACAATGGTAACCTAAAGAGACAATCTATAAATGATATTCTGACCATGATCGTAAGAGAATTTCAAAACCGTGCACAAATCATCTTTTTATTGATGGATGCGATGCAAACGGTTCACCCAAAGGGGAAAAAACTGAGGCATACGTATGGAACATGCGAGTAAACTGCTGTGTCTGATCATCCTTGCCGGTGCAGTGATGATCGCTCCTGCAACAGCCGGTACCAAGTACATGTCCGGGAGTCCCGATCTCTCGGCCTATATTTCGGGAACAAACGAATTCAGCCCGGGCGACGACGTGACGCTGCCCGTGACCATCCAGAACACCGGGCTGAATGAATTCAAGTTCGTGAACTCCGGTATCGTTGACCGGACCGACCAGCCGAATACCGCCAAGTTCCTCACCGTGTCCCTTGCCCCGGGGAACGCTCCCGTGGTGATTAAATCCGATCCCCAGCTGCTCGGTGATCTTGCAGGGGCCGGCAGTGCCGTCGCACCGTTCACCGCAAAGGTAAACGCCGAAGCGGCCGGCGGGAACTACACGCTCCGGCTCTCATACAATTATACCTACCTGTATGAAGCCGACCAGTACGGGGTCGATACCATCCAGTACCTGTACAAAACGGTCAACGGTACCATCGATGTCCCCATCCGGATAAAACCCGTTATCACGGTCGATGTCCTCTCGGCAACTCCCGACCACCTGAATGTCGGGACGGAAGGGTACATAGATATGCAGATCCGCAACACCGGCTCCGAGTCCGGCCAGAAGTCGGTGGTCGAGATCCTGCCCAGCGGCAGCAGCCCGATCCAGCCGACCGACAGCAGCGTATACATCGGCGACTTCGCACCGGGAAGCACCGTCTCCGCCCGGTACAAGGTCATGGTCTCTCCTGACGCCCAGCAGCAGACGTACCCGGTCGATGTCGTCGTTGTCTACCAGAACAACGAGGGCGATTTCGTGACCTCGAAGAGCGATACGGTTGGAGTACCGGTGGGAGGCAAGGTCGACTTTGCCATCGTATCGCCCCCCTCCCAGATGAACCCGGGCAACAAGCAGGTCATAAAAGTGACGTACCAGAATACCGGGAACAGCACGATCTACAGCGCCCAGGCCCGGATCAGTGCCGTGGATCCCTTTACGAGCAATGACGATATCTCGTACCTCGGCGACCTCAGGCCGGGCGATACCGCTGTCGCATCGTACGACATCTCGGTCGACCGCGGGGCGACCCTGAAACAGTACGGCCTGGACTCGGAGATCCGGTACCGCGATGCGCTTGACAACACGTACATCTCCGACACCATGAAAGTGCCGGTAACCATCGTGCCCCCGGCAGGAATCACCTCGGTCCTTGCAAACCCGGTCTACCTTGCGGTCATCGCCGCTGCCATCATCGGGATCGGGTACCTCTTCCTGCATTTCCGGAAGAAACAATAGCCTGATCCTGCGGGGGGGTCCCTCATCCCCTGCATTCGAAATAACCCATGGACGAACACATTAATCCCGGCACTCCTCACTCCTCACCGCGGCGAGAACCATGATAGACGACCTCTTTGCGCACATCGCCCGGGCGATCAACCGGTACCCGAAACAGATCGCCGTCATCGTCGCGATCGTGTTCTGCATCTCGCTGTACGGGATGACCACCATCACGATGGAGACCGGGGCTTCGACTTACCTCAACGCTGACTCGCCCAAAGGGATCCTCTACAACCAGTACATCGATACCTTCCAGTCCGATACCCTCATCCTCATCGTAGAGACCAACGACCCGCTCAACCCGGACGTCCTCTCGTACATGGACCGGCTGGAGACCGATATCCGGCAGCAGCAGAATATCCGGTCCGTCTCGAGCATCGTCGACATCCTCAAAAATGCAAACGACAACCGGCTCCCGCAGACCCGCCCCCAGATCGACGCGACGGTGGAAGGAATCCCGCCCGAGGTCCGGTCCACTGCCGTCCCCTCCAACATCCTCTCCCTCGTCCAGATCCAGCTCAGCCAGGGCCTCTCGGATACTGCCAAGACATCCGCGCTCAACGATGTCAAGTC
>DASPUR010000226.1:0-3966 GCA_035622795.1 Methanoregula sp.
CGCTGCCAGAGCATGGTATCACTCACGTAGTATTCTTGCGGGAACAACGGTCCCCGAGTGGTGCTCTATATATTCCCTTCTGAATTATTTATAGTACTCACCAGATCGAATCCGGGTTTTTTAAAAAATCCGGTGTCTTCCTATAGGTTGAGTGATCGGTTTTTTTTGCACTCTCCCCGTCATTTTCCCGGAAAGATTGACCCGGATGCGCAGAGATCGTCCTGACCAGAACCGTGAAAAAATGAGTCGGGGAAATTCATGGAGATCACCTGAGGATCTCTTCGAGGAGGGCAACGATGCCGTCCCCTGTTTTGAGGTTGGTCCGGAAGACCGGCATGCCGGGATTGTACCGGTGAATATCTTTCTCCATCCGGTCGAGGTTTGCCCCGACCAGCGGGGCAAGATCCACCTTGTTGATGACGCCGATGGTCGAGTCCCGGAACATCATCGGGTGCTTGTTGACGACATCGTCGCCCTCGGTCGAACTGACGATGACGACCCGTTTCTCGGCGCCGAGCCTGAAATCGGTGGGGCAGACCATGTTCCCGACATTCTCGATGAAGAGTATGTCGATCCTGTCGAGGGGCAGGTGTTCAATTGCATGTTCGACCAGGTGTGCGTCGAGGTGGCATTCCTTGCCGGTGTTCGCATTATACGCAGGGATGCCGGTCGCGACAATCCGCTGGTAATCGTCGTCGCCGTAAACGTCACCGGCGATTGCCCCCGTTCGGAGGCCTTTCTTTTCCAGGAGCGGCACGAGGCGTTCGATGAGCGCGGTCTTGCCCGAACCGATGGCCCCGAGGAGATCGAATGCCCGGACGCCGTGGGCTTTCAGGTGCTGTGCGTTCCTGTCAGCGAGTGCGTTGTTGACGTCGTAGACATCCTTCTCGATCCTGACGTCGATGTGATGCATGGTAGAAGGTAAGAGCGTACACTGTTTATACCTTGACCCACAAACGATCCTGCAATGGCACAAGGCGAGCGGATCCTGTATCCCTGCTACTTCAATGCGGCGTACTCCCGGGCAGAAGGGCGGAGGGTCCCGCGCAATCTCGGCGCCAAGGCGCCGGCCCTGACCGATCTCGAACGTGTGGTCCGGAAACTGGGGCTCACTTTCCGCGCCGAGGAGCACCACCACCCGCAACACTGGATACGCCATGAAGGCCGCCTTGTTGTGGCCTGGACGGGCGGCAAGGAAGAACTCATCAGGAAAGTAGCGCAGAAACTCGAGGTAAAGAGATGAAGGGCCTGTACGACCTCCACACCCACACGATCCTCTCTGACGGCGAGATGCTCCCGGTCGAACTTGTCAGGAGAATGTCGGTCGCGGGATATACTACCGTCGCGATCACCGATCACGTCGACGCCTCAAATACGGTCTCAGTGCTCGATGCGCTGGGCAGGATCCGCGAATCGGCACATCTTTTCGGGGTAAACCTCCTTTGCGGGGTCGAGATTACCCACGTCCCGCCATCCCAGATCGCTGACATCGCCCTGACGGCCCGGTCTTCGGGCGCTGATATCGTGGTCGTCCATGGCGAGACCCCGGTCGAGCCGGTGGCCCCGGGCACAAACCTGGCGGCATGCGGGTGCGAGAACGTCAACGTCCTCGCCCATCCCGGACTCATAACGGTCGATGAAGCAAAACTCGCAAAACAGAACGGGGTCGCCCTCGAGATCACGTCCCGGGGCGGGCACAACCGGACCAACGGGCACGTCGCGAGCATCGCCCGAAGGGCAGGGTGTAGGCTTGTCATAGATTCGGATGCGCACGGGCCCCACGATATTCTCGACAAGCGCGCGAAATTTCTTGTGGCAAAGGGTGCCGGACTGACCGATGCGGAGTGCCGGGACGCATTATCTTTAAATGCCGGAGAATTTCCGGGTCTGTGAAATTTCTATTTAAATTTCACGCAATTTTTAAATAGCTCTACAGCATACATATATAGATTACTAAATAAATTTAGTACCCTTGAGTCCCCGAGGTTGTTGTGAAGGTTGTTGGAAGAGCGGTGAGCACCGTCGGCACCCGGATGCTGGTCATCCAGTGCGATGCCGCACAGCTGCCCGCCCTGTACAGCGAAGTACATGATCGCCGGATGAAACCGGTGGGAAAGATCCTGGACCTGTTCGGGAACATAAAGAACCCCTATGCAGCTGTCCTCTGCAAGGGGGAGTGCACGGTCCAGCCCAATGAAAAACTCTTCACAAAGTAGACAGATGCCATCGCCTGTACCTCCGTGCAGGCTCCAAACAAGATAAAACCAAAAAACGGTGAACGTGGATGCAGGAAGTCGAGAAATTAAAAGTCCTCCAGAGCGAGAGGGAAGCACTCAAATCCAGAATCAAAGTAAAAGAGCAGGAGAAAAAAGCAGAGAACCATACCGAGACTGTCTGTCCTGAGTGCGGCGGACGGCAGCTGGTGCACGACTATGAGCGTGCGGAGCTGGTATGCCAGAGCTGCGGCCTCGTAATCGATGATGATTTTATCGACCGCGGCCCCGAGTGGCGTGCGTTCGACCATGACCAGCGGATGAAGCGGTCGCGTGTCGGCGCACCGATGACCTTCACGATCCACGACAAAGGCCTCTCAACGATGATCGACTGGAGGAACCGGGATTCATACGGCAGGGCCATCTCCTCCAAGAACCGGGCCCAACTCTACCGCCTCCGCAAGTGGCAGCGGCGGATCCGCGTCAGCAACGCGACGGAGCGCAACCTTGCCTTCGCCCTCTCCGAGCTCGACCGGATGGCTTCAGCGCTTGGTCTCCCGAGGAACGTCCGGGAGACCGCGGCCGTCGTATACCGCGATGCGGTTGACAAGAACCTCATCCGGGGCAGGAGCATTGAAGGTGTCGCTGCGGCTGCCCTCTACGCAGCCTGCCGGCAGTGCAGCGTCCCGAGGACCCTGGACGAGATCGCAGAAGTGTCGCGTGTCTCGCGGAAAGAAATCGGGCGGACGTACCGGTTCATCTCCCGGGAACTGGGATTGAAGCTCCTCCCGACCTCTCCGATTGATTACGTCCCGCGGTTCTGCTCCGGGCTTACCCTCAAGGGGGAGGTCCAGAGCCGTGCGGTTGAGATCCTCCGGCAGGCAGGGGAACGCGAACTGACAAGCGGCAGGGGCCCGACCGGTGTCGCGGCAGCCGCGATCTACATCTCTTCTATACTCGGCGGGGAACGCCGGACCCAGAGAGAGGTCGCAGAGGTAGCCGGTGTTACCGAAGTAACCATACGAAACCGGTACAAGGAACTCGCAGAGAAACTCGACATCGAGATCATCCTCTAACCTTTTTTTCGGGATGGTAGTAACAACTATATCCCTTTGAAAGGAAATTCGTATACCGCATCAGGGCTCGTAGATCAGGGGTAGATCGCTACGTTCGCAACGTAGAGGCCGCGGGTTCAAATCCCGCCGGGTCCATGTTTTTTTTGTTCTTTTTCCGAGACCGCAGGTCACGCCGGGTTCGAAGGGTGGCAGCCCTCGCGGCTCGATCCGCCGGGTCCATCTTTTTGTCCAAGTTTTTAGCGACCGAAAGGTCGCTCCGGGTTCGAAGGGCGGTAGCCCGAGGAGTCCTTCAGGACCCCGCGGGATGAGAAGAACCGAATCGGGGTTCTTCGAGCCCTCGCGGTTCGATACGCCGGGTCCATACCGGTCCTTCTCACTTTTCCGGAAAGTCGCGGCGGTAAAAAGTATTCCTGCGTTCCCAGAGCCCGGGGAAGGTGGCGTCCTATGCAGTGTGCGACGAGATTTCCCTACCGGAGAACAGTAACAACTATATGGAATCCGCTGAAAAATAGTATGCCGCAATGCGATACATCCGGGCTCGTAGATCAGGGGTAGATCGTCACGTTTGCAACGTGAAGGCCACGGGTTCAAATCCCGTCGAGTCCATCCTTTTCAGGAATTTTCCGGAGACCTAATGGTCTCCCCAGGGTCGAGGGGCAGAGCCCTCGCGTTGGGAC
>DASPUR010000227.1:0-2757 GCA_035622795.1 Methanoregula sp.
CGAAGACGGTCGTATTAACAGGTCTGAAAATTGTACACCATTGTGGACGATATGGTGCGCATTCTGCGTTTGTGACTAAGAAATGCAGGTCCGTCCCTTCCGGATAGTTGGTAGATCCTTTGATAGTCACCAGTGAACCAACCGGCAAATCCGGAATCGGATCAAATGTAATCCAGAAGCCTGGCCCTGAAGTTGTATTCTGGCCAGTGGTTTCCCGCGCAGAAGCCAGAGATCCCGGAACAGCTGATAGGATCAGCAAGAAAATTATACCGACACCTATCGCTATCATCAGCGGATTGTTACCCGGCATCATAGAATTCTAAAATCCATTCTTTTTATATAAATAAATGCGGCTTCCGGATTTATGACTGCAATTTCGCCCGGAAAACCTGTTAAAAAAAACGTGTCCCGGGTTTACAGCCGGGCCGGGAAGTAGCGTGACTCTCTCTTCTTCTCCGCCGCTTCCCTTCCTGCGATCTCCTGCACCCCGACCATGTAGTACCGCTTGATAAAGTCCCTGACCTTCTCCGATTCGATCCAGCCCATGTCGAGCTGGGTGACGATCCGGTCGATCTCCCGGGCCTGGAGGATGATCTTGTCGGTGATCTCGCCGGGCGTGAGGCTCGAGAGCCCCACGATGACCGCGAGCGGGTTCCGGATATGGTCGCCGAGGATGGCGAACTGCTCGATGTTCTTCTCAATCTGCTCGAGCGCCTTCCTCTTCACGACCTCCATCTGCTTGGAGTCCGTCACGTCGATGAACGAGGTCATGATGCAGAGCGGGTTGCCGCGCTCGTCCCGGACAAGGTTGGCCCAGAGGAGCGCGTAGAACGGGGTGCGGTCGTACTTGAGGAGGACCATCTCGCCAAACCAGCTCCCGTTCTTCTGTACCGAGTCGCGGAGTTCCTCGAAGACCTGAGGCGCACTCGCCAGCTGGATGAGGCTCTTCCCGAGGACGTCCTTGTCGTGGTAGTATCCCATCATCTTCACGAGGGACTGGTTCACGTACGTCGCATTGTACGAGAGGTCGAGGATCGCGATCGCGTTGATGGACGAGCTGATGGCGTGCTCCCGGATGAGGAGGGCCTCCTCGGCCTTCTTGCGGCCGGTGATGTCGACGATGGTGCAGACGAACTGGTTGTCGGGGAGTTTCCCGGCGGAGACGAGGACCCACCGGAAACCGTCCTTCGAACGGAACCGGGTCTCCACGTTCTCCACTACGCCGGGGGAGTCAAGGATCCGGAAGAACTCTTTCTTCTGGTCCTCGTCCATCCAGAGATCGGTGAAACTCCCCCGGGTAAGTTCTTCCCGGCCGATGCCGAGTATGGCCGCGAACCGGTCGTTCGCCTCGGCGATGGCGAGCGTCGCGCGGTCGATCAGGCCGACACCGGCTTCCGAGTTGTCGAAGATGCCCCGGTACTTCACCTCGTTCTTCCGCATGTGCGTGGCGAGGCTGGAGACCACGACCGCAACCCCGATGAGGACATAGCACTTGATCGAGGCGGCCATCACGTCATCGATCGCCCCGCCGGCGAAGAACCAGACGATGCCGAGGTAGAGGGCGGCGATGACCACGGCAAAGACCGGGCCCCGGGACGGGTACCAGTAAGCCGCGATGACGACGGGGATGTACAGGAGGTGGGGGGCCACGTCCGACATGCCATAGTGCAGGCTTAAGATATTGATGAGAAGGGCGAGGATGGTCGTGTTGACGATGATGAAGAGCCAGAGATTGACGAGGCTCTCCTCCCGAATGAACATGTTCCGTCTTGCGAATCCGGCCATTCCTGCTCCCGCGCCCAAAAAAGGGCATGGATGCTTTTTATTCTGACGAACCGTTATTAAACGATTGTGATTTAATCCGGGCAGTATTCACATAATTTGCAATAATTTGAGAATAATCTCAATAAAATAGAGGGCCGGCCAATGAATGGAAACATTTTAATTACGGTATAAAATACCCGCCCGGTTTTCGTTCGGAGCGTATACAGAGCCGCGGGTGAGCGGCGGGGGAAATTTCCTGCTGTTTCCGGCAGGGACCCGGCGGGCCGGAACTACCCGAGTCCCCACTGCGCGAGCGTGGTCCGCGACGGGTCTACGTCGTTCCAGTCCCAGCCAAGGGCCTCGATGATCCGGGAGATGGGCTGTTTTATGGTTTTCTCGAGCATCAGCTCCCAGTCGACCACGAACTCTTTTGGCACCTGGTCGCCATACTCGAAGGCGAGGACGTCCGTCTTCGGGTACTTGCCGGTCACGGTCCTGATGTACACCCGCTTCGGCTTGCTCCCCTTCCCGAACTCGGTGTGGAGGTGGATGTTGGCGTACTTTGCCGCCCGGACCTGTGCATCGTCGGTCTCGTACTCGTGGAGCCCCTTGCCGATCCCGCCCGGGATCCCGACCTCGTCCAGCGAATATTTCCCGGCCCGGTACTTCCGGATCACGTCCGAGAGAAACCCCTTTACCTCCGGGTAACCCGCGCCCTCGAGGATCTGCTCCATGACCTTCTGCTGGACCTGCTTGGTGATCTGCGGCGTGTCGCTCCGCCGGATCTCGAAGCCCACGAAGTCGATCTCGTGGACGTCCTTGCCCTCCTTCCAGACCAGGAGCCCGGCGTACCGCTTCTTCTTCCCCGCCTGGAAGAAGCGCTGGTAGATCTTCTTGAACTTGATGGAGAAGAAGTGCCGGTCGGCATTGAGTTCGGTCTTTGCAAACTCCGCGTAACTCGCGTTGAGCCGTTTCTCTATCTCCCGTGCAGTC
>DASPUR010000228.1:0-5061 GCA_035622795.1 Methanoregula sp.
TGAGCGGCGGGGAGCAGCAGATGCTTGCCATCGGCCGTGCGCTGATGTCCGAACCCCGGCTCCTCATCCTTGACGAACCGTCCACCGGCCTCTCCCCGCTCCTGACCGCCCAGGTCTTCCGGTCGCTGGAGCAGCTGGGCCGCGAGGGGATGACGATCCTGCTGCTGGAGCAGAATGTCCGGAACGCCCTTGCCATGTGCCGGCGGGGATACGTGCTGGAGAACGGCCGCATCGTGCAGGAGGGGAACGCAAAAGCCCTCATGCACGACCCGCACATCCAGAAGGCGTATTTGGGGTTTTAGAACGGATTGACAAATCAAGACATCTCGAATGTCATCTTGATTCGTCGTAACCAGTTTTTATTTACGATGCCTCCCCGCCTCAGGGCCCCTCGCGGGGCACGGCGGGGCAAGTTACCCTTATCTCAATTGGCAGGTAATTGATGCCGCCGCGGGGGCGCCCCGTCGGGGGCGGCGGCAAGCATCGCCAATTCGGAGATCCACATCTTCATCATTCATAAAAAAAGGATGACCCCCGTGTATCAAAGGTGCTGAATATATTCTCAATCTCTCTATCGATTCCCTGCGACGGCGGCGGGCATCGTAATGTAATCAGGGGCAATACCTCCCCGGAAAAGAGAATTAATTCCCGGCTTTTTCCGGAAGCGGATCCGGTGTTGTCTTTTTCAGTTTCTTCCTCCACTCCCGCACCCGTTCCGGCAGGCTCACGAGGCCCTTTGGCAGGAAGATGATGGAGAGAATGAGGATCACGCCGACGATGACGTACCGGCCGAAGGTGAGCCCGGTCTCCTTGAGCCCCTCCCAGACAACGGTCAGGACGACGGTCCCCACGACCGGGCCCGCGAGCGTGCCGAGCCCGCCGAGGATGACATAGGTGATAGGCCAGAACGAGTTCTCCACGCCGTAGAGTTCCGGCGTGAGGTACCCGATGTGGTGGATCTCGAGCGCGCCGGCAATACCGGCGATGTAGGCGCTCATCGCAAACGCGAGGAGCCGGTACCGGACCGGGTCGATGCCGGCAGCCCTCGCCTCTCGCTCGTTCTCCCGGATCGCGAGGAAAGCGAGGCCGATCCGGGACTTCATGATGTACCAGATCGCGAGGATGGCTGCGATTGTTATGAGGAGGATGGCATAGTACTCGATCAGCTGGTAGCCGGGGACGGACGGGCTCACGAGCCGGGGCGACGCGATCCCGTCCCAGCCGCCGGTGACCGGGGCGAGGAGGCTGACCGTCAGGGTCTGGACGATGATCGCAAAGCCGAACGTGACCATCGCAAGGAACCACTCCTTGAGCCGGACGCAGGTGAGCCCGATGAGGATCCCGATGAACGCGGCAACGGCGGCCCCGAGGAAGATGGTGACGAACGGGGATATCCCCATCTTTGCCGCTATCAGGGTCGAGGCATAGGCGCCGATCCCGAAGAACGCGGCATGGCCAAGCGAGCCCTGGCCGGAGTACGCGAGGAGGTTCCAGGCCGAGGCAAAGATGATCGCG
Organism: Methanoregula sp.; assembly: GCA_035622795.1. Lineage (GTDB taxonomy): Archaea > Halobacteriota > Methanomicrobia > Methanomicrobiales > Methanospirillaceae > Methanoregula. The sequence continues at coordinate 1,516 of DASPUR010000228.1, forward strand.
ATCAGCATCAGGACGACGAGGTTGAGGATGAACATGCTCCCGGAGAGGAACGGGACGGCGGCTGCCAGCAGGAGCGTGACGGCGATGCCGTACCGGGTCCAGGGTCTTCCCGAAACGTTCATGGTAAGCCTAGTCCCCCTTGTCCCCGAACAGCCCGGTCGGCCTCACGACCAGGACAACGATCAGGATAATAAACGAGATCGCGTCCTTCCATACTCCGCCGAGGAGGAACGCCGCCCCGTTCTCGGCGATCCCCATCAGGAGCCCGCCGATGATCGCGCCCGGGATGCTCCCGAGCCCGCCGAGGATGATGATCGCAAACGCCTTCACCGCGGGGATGGAGCCCACGTACGGGTTGAAGACCTGCCCGCTCACCACCCAGAGCGTGCCGGCCGCGGCGGCGAGTGCGCACCCGAGGCCGAAACTGAGGATATCGATACGCTCGACATCGATGCCTACCAGCATCGCGCCCTTCCGGTTCTGGCTCGTTGCCCGCATCTGCATCCCGGTCTTCGTCTTTTTCAGGAAGAGGTACAGCCCGCAGAGGATGAGTGCGGTGAAGGCCATGATGATGATGTAGTCGAGCGGTACGTCGAGCGACCCGATCGGTACCGTGATGCCGTCGTACGGGCTCCTGATGCTCTGCCAGCTGTCCCCCCAGATCATGGCAACGCCGTTCTGGAAAATGTAGATAAGGCCTATCGAGAGGAAGATCTCGTTCAGCTTGCCGGTACCGAGGATCGGCCGGAAACAGAACCGCTCGACCACGGCGCCGATCCCGACGAGCGCGAGCATCGAGACAATGATGATCAGGTAGGGGTTGATGCCGGTCAGGAAAAAGACCGTGGCCGTTATGTACGCCCCGAGCATCAGGAACTCGCCGTGCGCGAAGTTTACGACCTTCATCACCCCGAAGATCAGGTTCAGGCCGGTGGCCAGGAGGATATAGATGGAACCGGCGTACAGGCCCCAGAACATGATCTGCAGGAAGATCCCGAGGTTGTCCATAGTCCGAATCAGCACCGGTCCCGTGATATATGCTCTACAGCGGCTTATCTGATAAAAAGAGTGGTATCCGGGTTTAAGAGCTCGTACCCGGCACGTACCATGAGGGCAGGGTGAACCCGGTGGTCTTCAGGTTGTCGGGCCAGACGATGGAAGGCCGGGTCTCGCCCGCGGTTGCGTTGAGCGAGAGCTGCTCCATCCAGAGGTCGAACGACGACTCCCGGAAGTCCGGCGAGAACGAGATGGTGTTGTCCTTCATCGCCTCGACGACCTGGGGCATCTTCAGGCTGGCAAGCGCCTGTTTCACCGCGGTCTTGTCGGTTGTCCCTGCGTTCCCGACTGCCTGGGCGGCGATGAAGACGCCGTCATAGGTCGAGGCGCCCATCATGTCCGGGTTCGTCCCGAACTTGGCAGCGTACGCCTGCTTGAACGCGCTCTGGGCGTCGGCAACCGCCCCGGTCGGCGCGGTATAGGGCGAGAACCGGCTCTCGATGATGGCCCCGTCGCCGTACTGCCCGAGGTCCTTGTAGAACTGGGCGTTGTCATTGTTCTCCACATTCAGGAAGATCGTGTTGAGGCCGATGTCCCTCCTCGCCTGTGTGATGAGCGGGGCACCCTCGTTCGGGAATGCCGCGAGGTAGACCGCATCGGGGTTTGCGGCCTTGATGGCGGTGAGCGGGGTCCGGAAGTCGCTCTCTCCCATCTTGAAGCTCTGCTGGGCGACGAGCTGGATGTTTAAGTTGTTGCTCGTGATGGTATTGTTCACTGCCGCCTGTACCCCTTTCCCGAAGGCGGTGTCCTGGTACATCAGGGCGAGCCGGAGCGGCCGCGAGGACGAGAAGTTGTACTTCTGGTCGATTGCCGGCCGCACGACCTGGTCGATGAAGGTGGTGGTGTACTGGCCGTACGCATCCGTGGTCGGGCAGTGGTGGAAGATATCGCTGGTGTCGGTATCGTTCCGGTGCGTGATGATCGGGCTCGATGCGCCGGTCACGACGTACGGGATATTGTACTGGGCGATAGTCTGCTCGTACGACGAGGTGACTGCGCTCGAGTAACCGCCGACCAGCAGGTCAACGTTGTCGTCGGTGATGAGCTTGGTCGCTGCCGTCTGCCCGCCAGTCTGGGTCGACTCGTCATCGCCCACGATCAGCTTGAGCTGGGCTTTCGACCCGTCCTTCATGGGAATGCCGCCGTTGGCGTTGATCTTGTCGGCGGCGACCTGCGCGGACTGCCACATGCTGGTGCCGACGTTGCTTGCGGGCCCGGTCAGCGATGCGATGACCCCCACCTTGACGACATTGCCCTGGGGCGATGAGCCTGCGGCGGTCTGGTTTGCTGCCTGCTGCTGGGAACAGCCGGCGATGAGTGCGGCCGCGATGAGCAGGACCGCAAGGAAGAGAACCGTGTATTTCATTTGGAAATCCCCTATGCTATGAGATAGCATGGCATTGTTAATGATGGCGGGGAGAGTTGATAAAAAATTCGATCTGCGGGTGGGGAGGGGGTAGGGACCGGGACCGGGATGAAAGCAAAATACTGACGCTCCAGGGGCTCCGACTCGCCGCTGTGGCGCCCCGGTTGCGATGATGCTGTATTACCTGCATCGGGATTTTCCGGTAATACGGAAAAATCACATGCGCCCCCGAGTCGAAGAGCGCCTCGCGCTCTTCTCCTGATTCGGGTCTCGCGACCCTCATCACCCCACGGGGGTGTCGAATCTTATCGGAGATGAGACACGAGAAGAACCCGGAGGGTTCTTCGAGTCAGGGCTGGCGCAAGGGGGTCGGATTATTCCGGTGACAAGAGATCAGGGGCTAAAGTTGAAACTTCCCGCAGTCTCTTTTATCCCCAGCCTTTGAGCTCATACGACTGGAAGGGATCGGTCCCGTCCAGGTATCTGTTGGGGAACTGGTACTGGACCGGCACGGGGATGCCCGGTGCGACCCAGAAGGTAATGGGAGTGCCATCGCGGAAGGCACCGGACCAGACACGGGCATTGGGATACGTGCCCGAGGGGACCGTGACCGGCCCGGTCCCCTTGTCCGTGAGGGTGATGTTCATCTCGCCAAACGGGGTGATGCCCATCCAGAACGAAGGGCGGTCTTCCCGGCCGGGCTGCTGGGCGACCGGGATATCCTCTGCCGGCCCGGCCACTCCTTTTACCGTCGCCGTCATTGTCCCCCCGAGGTACCGGGCGGTCGCGGGATCGAAATACTCGTCCGAGACCTCGATCCTCCCGTTTCTGGTATTGGTGAGGGTATTCCCCACCCATTCCGGGTAATCGGAGGTCTGGGTGATCCGGTAGTGCGTTGCCGGGGCCCCCTGGTAGGTCGCGTCCGAGCGCTCGATCCGTTCCTGCATCTCCCACTGGTAGCGGGGGTTGGGCTGGAGGGTCTGGGAGATATTGTTCCGGTATTCTGCCCACGAGTTGGTGCCGGTAAATATCACGGCCGGGTTTTTTGCAGGAGGCGCTGCCGGGATCGTCTGTGTCCAGGCGGGCACCGGGGCCGGTGGTAGGTCAGGCGATACGGCCGTAGG
>DASPUR010000229.1:0-6903 GCA_035622795.1 Methanoregula sp.
GTACGATCTCACTGTGCGGTCGTTTGCCGACCTCATCGACCATTCCATCCCGGCGGAGGACGAAGAACGCATACGGGCGATCATCTCCGGCCACTCGGGCGACTATGCCGGGTTCCATGATCTCAGGACCCGCCGGTCCGGCCCCGAGATCTTCATCGAGTTCCACCTCGTCGTCCCGGGTGAGATCTCGGTTACGCAGTCGCACGATCTCGCGGACCACCTTGAATCCGACCTTGCCCTGGAATTCCCCCGGTCCCATATTACCATCCACATCGAGCCCTGCAGCAACGGGTGCACGCGCTGCGGCCCGTACTGCACTTTTTATAAGAAAAACCCGGCCTTCGGGGAGAGCCTGGAGAAAATGCCCCCGGCCGGGGAATAACAGAATTCCTGCCCCGTGTCCCCGCTCTTCCCTGTTTGATGGCGTTCTGTCGTACCGGCAACAAAACCTTTTTTCATGGCATACAACCAGATCAAATAACGGTCTATGGATATTCTCTCCATCATCCTGATCATCGCGGGGTTGTGCCTCTTCGAGACGATCACGAGCATCGACAACGCGATCATCAATGCCGAGGTGCTCTCGACGATGCGGATGCAGGCGAGACGCTGGTTCCTGGTCTACGGCCTCTTTTTTGCAGTCTTCATCGTGAGGGGCCTCCTGCCCTGGCTTATCGTCTGGATGTCCGCACCCTCGCTTGGCCCCGTGGGCGCCCTCACGGCCACGTTCTCGAGCGATCCTTCCGTCCTCGCGGCGATCGAGATGTCCGCGCCTGTCCTGCTCATCGGCGGCGGCACCTTTCTCCTCTTCCTCTTCTTCCACTGGCTCTTCCTCGAAGAGAAGAACTTCGGGCTCCGGGGGGAACGGTATATCGCGACAAAAGGGGTCTGGTTCTTCGCGATCGTCTCCATCGTCCTTGCCGGGCTCGTCTGGCTCTCGCTCGCCCGGAACCCGCTGATGGCGTTCGGGGCAGTCGTCGGTTCGACAGCCTTCTTCATCGTCCACGGGTTCCGGCAGAACGCCGAGGACCACGAGAGGAAGATGATAGCGGGCAATATGTCCGACATCAGCAAGATCTTTTACCTCGAGGTGATCGATGCCACCTTCTCGATAGACGGGGTCCTCGGGGCATTTGCGTTCACCCTTGCCGTCCCCCTCATCCTGATCGGGAACGGGGTCGGCGCATACGTGGTCCGGGAGATAACCCTCAGGAACGTGGACAATATCAAAAAATACCGGTTCCTGAAAAACGGCGCGATGTACTCCATCTGCATCCTCGGCATCATCATGGTCATGGACGCGTTCGGGATCGGGATCCCGGCATGGGTCTCCCCGGTCATCACCTTCGGGGTCGTCGGGTTTTTCCTGTTCCGGTCGCTGCAGCCGGAGTTTCCTCCCCTATGATTCGGACGATCGCCCGAGAGAGACGTTTCCCGCTCTCCAGCGAGGCGCGCGTTGCCGGTGTTTCCGTCACCCGCCCGTCACGAACCGCCCGTCCGGCTGACGTATCTTGATATAGGAACAGGTTTTAACCTTTTTTAGCTCAAGCGGCCTGTAAACAACCGCTTCCATGAAGGCCGGATGATGTCTTTTTACCTCGTCAGTCCTGAAATCTACTCATGGGTGATCCTCCCCCTCCTCATCTTCCTCGCCCGGATCGGCGATGTCAGCATGGAGACCATCCGGGTCATCTACATCTCGAAGGGCATCAAGTACCTCGCCCCGATCATCGCGTTCTTCGAGATCATCATCTGGCTCCTCGCGATGGAAGTCGTGATGAGCGACCTCTCGAACGTGCTGAATTTTTTTGCATTCGCGTTCGGGTTCGCCACCGGTACCTTCGTGGGCCTCATCATCGAGGAGAAAGTCTCCATCGGCATGGTCATCATGCGGATCATCACGAATGAAGAGAATGTCGATGAAATTTCATCGTTCATGCAGGCGGAGAACCTGGGCGTGACCTGCCTCGACGCGAAAGGTGCGCGTGGCAGCGTCAAGATGATCCTCTCGCTCGTCAACCGGACGGACGTCCCCCGGATCACCGCCCACATACGGGCCACCAGCCCCCACGCCTTCTTCTCGATCGAGGATGTCCGGTATGTCAACGAGGGGGTTTTCCGGCCGAAGAAACCCAACGCTCTCACCGGCCTGTTCCACTCCTTTATCCGGCCCCGGAAAAAGAAATAGATGTTTTTTCGCCCGGGCTTTCTCTTCTTTGCCGGCACCCCCGGAGCCGGCTCGCAAGCGTTTCCGAAAATCATGGCGGAAGGTGACTACCCGACACTTTATGACGCATCCCCCCTAACATACCAATAATCGCGCGCCCGATCCCGGGCGCTTCCGGTGATCGCCATCAAAGCCGAAATGCCCCTCTCAAAACCGATACGGAGGTTCCTTTCCCGTACGGAAGAGACCCTCGATACGGAGATCTCGCTCCTCCGGAACCCCGAGGCCGAACCGGGTGGCACCCTGGTCGATATCTATTCTTATGACATCGAAAAGAACGTCATCATCTTCCCGGCCCACTACATCGGCCTCCTCAAGGATTTCATCATCGCCAAGCACTGCACCCACCTCCTCATCAAGGGAGCGGCTACGAAGAAAGCGAAGTATCTCGTCTGCTCCTATAACGGCGACACGGTCTACCGCGGGATGCGCCAGATCTACTTCGATGCCTTAAAGGACGAGGCGAAGAAGGACACCAAGCTGCCGGTGAAAAAACTCCTCCAGATGCTCTTCATCCTGTACAACCATTTCCACGAGGACATCAACGAGGTGCCATGGAACCCGATAACGAACGCGAGCGTGTACTACCGGATGCCCAAGATCCGGAAAACGCAGCTCTACCACGTGATGAAGGAGAGCAAGGCGGACATGGACGAGATGATGGACCAGGAATCGATCATCCCCCGCCGGTATTTCGTCCTGAACAAGGCGATGTTCTATGCCCGTGACATGTTCCTTGCAAAGACCCTCCCGGCAGACGAACTCCTGCCGACCATCAACATCCCCCAGATGAAGAAATTCAACCACCTCGAGGTCAAGGAGATGCTAACCACCCGGTGGACGCACACGGCCTGGTACCAGTCGAAGGTCTTCGGCGACAACATGGTCGAGATTCTCGACAAGCACCTCGGGCTGGTCGACTGGGGTGCCGAGCCGTCCATCGATTATTATTACGAGCTGTACAGGACCGGCGTCAACCTGACCAACCACCTGCTCGCGTACATGACGATGAAGGACTGGTTCGTCTGGGAGACCCCGGCCCACCTGCTCGAAGCCCACCAGAAGAAGAAAGAGTATGAGGATGAAGCGCTGAAAAAGATATTCGGGGATCTCATCGCCGATTCCTGAACGAAAAGGGAATAGCAGGTGCGGGCAGGATCCGGTGAACTGGAGCAGGATATGGCAGTAAAAGAGGCAGTTGAACTGTTGAAAAAAGGGACGTCGTTTGTCCGGCGGACGAAGTACCGGGAGGCGCTGGCCTGTTACGACAAGGCTCTCGCCCTCGATCCGGCAAGCGCCGAGGGGTGGTACCTCCGGGCCTCGGTCCTGATCGAGACCGGGAAGAACACCGAAGCCCTCGTGGACTGCGAGAAAGCGATCCGGCTCAACCCGCATTATGCGGACGCGTGGTCGAAGAAAGGGCTCGCACTCTTCAACCTCGAGCGGTTCGAGGAGGCTGTCTTTGCCTGCACCCGCGCCCTTGCCCTGAACGCAAACGACGCGACCGCCTGGTACGTCAAGGGGGTCAGCCTCGATGAGCTCGGGAAGAGCGACGAGGCACAGGAGGCGTACGGGAGATCCCTGGAACTGGAGATCATCCTCGACATGGACGCCGAGAGAAAAAAAGTCCGGAAAGCGTAAATCAGGGGCGGGTGACTGCCCGGCTGCTCCGGAATCCGGCACAGGATCATACTCCCGAGGAGTATCGTCGCGTCTCTTTACCGCCGGAACTATTGTTTTTTCCCGGGCAGGGACTGGCTCCTTTTCGCAGGCAGCCCGCAGCTGCTCCTGCATGAATTACGATTAAATCATATTCCTTTTTATTTTATTAACGGGTAATGAATGACCAGAGGGTTGTTCGATGCTCTCGGTACTCCTGGTCGACGACGAGATGATGCTCCTCGACGCGACCCGTCTCTTCCTCCAGCGTTACGGCGAGATGGACGTAACGACTGCCGCGTCAACCACCGAGGCGCTCGGGCGGCTCCCCGGCCATTCGTTCGACGCGATGGTCGTGGACTACGACATGCCTGGCATCAACGGCATAGAATTCCTCAAGATCATCCGGGCGAAAGGCGACACCACCCCCGTAATCATCTTCACCGGCGTGGGGCGGGAACACGCGGCGATCGAAGCCCTCAACAACGGCGCGGACTACTTCATCCAGAAGGGGGAGAACCCCAATGCCCAGCTCCGGAACATGGTCCACCGGATCCGCGAGGTGGTGGACCGGAAATTTATCGGTGCCGGCCTCGGGACTTCCCAGAAGGTCCTTGCCGATGCGGTCCGGTTCTTCCCTTCCGCCGCATTTGCCATCGACCACGACGGGAAAGTCATCGCATGGAACGAGGCAATGGAGTCTTTCACGGGTATGCCGGCCGGGGATATTGTCGGCAAAGGGGAGGGTGCGTATTCACTCCCGTTCTTCGGTCACCGGACCCCCATGCTCGTGGACCTCATCTTCAAGAACGACGAGGAGATCCGGAAGCACAATTACACGCTGACCTTCCGGGACCGGTCGGCGGTGATCGGCTGGACCCGGCTCGGCCCCCGGAAGGGGATGCCCGAGGTCCTCTGGATGAAAGCGGCGCCTATTTTCGACAGCAAGGGGGTCTTTATCGGGGCGATTGCGGGCGTGATGGACATCTCGGCCGAGGCGGTTGGTGAACCGGCCCCGGAAACCGAGCAGGTGCCTGCCTCTTCCGGGCCCGCCCCCGCGCCGCAGGCCGGCGGAGTATTCAACAAGATTCTCGGCAGGGCAAAGAGCCTCCACCGCGACGGGTTGCGGCTCTATTACCGCGAGGGCAGGTTCCAGGACGCGATCGCCTCCTTCGACCGGGCGATCGAGATTGATCCTACCCTGCCGTTCGTCTGGCACGACCGCGGGGTCTGCCTCCGGGAGATCGGGAGGGACGAGGAGGCGCTCCGCTCGTTCGACAAGGCCGCGGACCTGGCCCCGGAGGTCGAGGAGATCCTGTACTCCCGGGCGGCCATGCTCAGGAAGATCGGCCTGCTCCGGCAGCAGCCGGCGGTTATCGACGGCGCCATACGGGCTTACCACCGGCTTCTCGAACTGAACCCGAACCATGCCGATGCCTGGAACGACCTCGGTGTCTGCGTCCGGGAGTCGGGGAAACCCGAACAGTCGCGCCAGTATTTCGACCGTGCGCGTGATATCGTGATGAAAGGGAAGGACAAAAAAAATATCCGGAACCTCGACCGTCTCGTGTAGCGGACCAGCGGTGTTCATAGGGGATAAGGGTCAATGTCCACTACGGGGAGATCTTCATGCGAAGCAGGGTATATTTTGCCGATATCCGGGCAACGTCAGACCGTGAGAGCACGGTAAAAAAGATCCAGGCGCTGTTCGACCGGGCCGGGTTCTCCGGGGTGTTCTCGGCCGGCGACAGGACCGCGGTGAAGCTGCATTTCGGGGAACCCGGGAACGACGGTTACATCAGCCCGGTATACGTCCGCCAGGTCGTCGATAAGATAAAGGGGGCGGGCGCCCGCCCGTTCCTCACCGATACCAATACGCTGTATCTCGGGAGCCGGGCAAACGCGGTTGACCATATCACCACGGCGATCCTCCACGGTTTCGACTACGCCGTGACGGGAGCGCCGGTCATCATCGCCGACGGCCTTGACGGGAAGAACATCGCGAAAGTGCAGACCGGCACAAAGCACTTCGAGAGTGTCTCGATCGCGGGTGACATCGCCGCCGCGGACAGCATGATGGTCCTCAGCCATTTCAAGGGCCACATCGTTGCCGGTTTTGGCGGGGCGCTCAAGAACATGGCTATGGGCTGCGCCCCCCCGGAGGGGAAACGTGCCCAGCACAATGCACGGCCGTTCTCCCTTCCGGACAACTGCACCGGGTGCGGGAAGTGCACCCTTGTCTGCCCCCGTGCGGCGATCCGGATCGAGGACGGCCGGTCGGTGATCAACCGGGAGCTCTGCATCGGATGCTTCGAATGCATGCACGCCTGCCCGGAGCACGCGATCGACATAGACTGGGCGACCGAGATCCCGGTCTTCATGGAGCGGATGGTCGAATACGCGTACGGTGCCGTCCAGGGCAAGAAGGGAAAGGTCGGGTACATGAATTTCCTCATTCGGATCACCCCGGACTGCGACTGTTTCCCGTTCAGCGATGCGCCCATTGTCCCCGATATCGGCATCCTCGCCTCGACGGATCCGGTCGCGATCGATGCGGCGAGTTTCGATCTCGTAAACAAACAGCTGGGCTTCTCCGGTTCGCTCCTCACCGCCCACCACGAACCCGGGGGGGACAAGTTTACCGGGGTCCATGCCAATACCGACGGGTACCGGCAGATCCGGTACGCGGAAGAACTCGGGATGGGGACCAGCAACTACGAACTTATCCCCCTCTGAAAAAAACCCGCGGTCCCTTTTTGGTCCTCTCAGGACCGGTGCACGGGCTTTTTCTGTTCGGGTTTTTTGTCGGGCTCGTGCCTGTCCCGCTGCGGTCCGGCGATGGAAAAGTTGTCGAGGAGCTCCAGGGTGATCCGGGTCCCGAGGGTAGGCTGGATGGACTCGAGCCAGAGGAAGAACCCGACCTTGGGAGGGGTCGGCCGCTCGAACTTGAAATGGCCGTCCTTGGACTGGACCATCTTGTGGTATTCCTTCTTCTGCCGGGACCGCAGGTAGATGAT
>DASPUR010000230.1:0-9811 GCA_035622795.1 Methanoregula sp.
ATCCTTTTTTCTCTTTATTGTGATCGAGATCCTTGGTCAGGCTTCGCTGCAATTCACGGCGGAGCGCATGTTTTTTTACCTCCCCCAGGACGGTTACGAAGTTGACACCGATGATGATGATGACCAAAAAGAGGCTCACCCAGAGCATGGTGCCGGATGCGGAGAGAAATGCTGCCCAGAGGAGCATGACAAACGAGATCAGGTAAAAGACGATCCACGTCTGCATACCCGGCAGTTCCATACTAAATCCTTGGAACCCGTTTCCCAAAAAATATATCTCCCCGGCTCAGGCGCAATTGAACGAAACGAAATAGTCGGACCGAGGAGAATCCTGCCAGGGAAAAAAACATCCCCCTCAGGGAAAAACAGTCACCCGACTCTTTTTTATATCGGTCAGCCAAGAGGTACCTGTGGAACGCGGTGATATTCTTACCATTACTGCAGCAATTGTGATCGTCATCATCGTTGCCGTCATCGCAAACCCCCGGTACCTGCCAACGGCCCCGCCCCCGTCCCCGACTCCCCAGCCCGTTACCGTTGTTGTGACCGGCGCCGGCCCCTATCAGGAAGTTGCGACGAGCCCCTCAGCAACGAGTACACCGGTTCCGGCCGTGACGCAGAATCATCCCGTACCGGCCCCACAACGGATTCTTTATTCCAATAGTCCGCTCTCGTATCCGGTCTTCACCCTCCCCAATGACATGGAGACCTTCGGTGCATCTGACATACCGCTGAGGCGCGATGAGCTGGTAACCTTCGCTGTCATCAATGAGACCCGCGGCGGTCTCACGCAGGTATTCACGGTCCCCTACCCGGTCTGGATCATCAATACCACCGTAATTTCCCGGATTAACCCCCAGTACGGCAACTTCCGGATGATCCTGTCGTATGCCTCGAATGGAACGGTCATTACCGGTCAGGAGATCCTGAACCGCGGTTCCGAGTTCCGTACGGTTGAGGTCTCCGGTATCCCCATGTACATGATTGTCAGCACAGCATCCATTGACGGGTACGAGATGGATCTGCAGACAACGCGGAATTACTACGATCAGTATACCCCCCGGTGAAATACCCGGTCCGGCAAAAAAAGGTTCAGAGTTTCTCGACCGTGATCTTCACACGGTCGCCGGCTTTCAGGCTGTGCCCTTTGGGAATATCGATGTTAAACCAGAGAGCATCCGGGTTTTCCTGGGTCGGGTCCTGGGACATAAGGCAGTCTTTGTACTCGTTGATATCCGCAATAAACTCGATCTCGGACTCAAGTTCAAGTATCGGGGTCATACTAAAAAACAAAGGGAGAGAAGAGGTCAGACTGCTCTCGGCGTGACCATCCACGTCGTGCTGTTCGAGTAACTCCAGCGGATGATGTCCAGTTCCTTGCATATGTCTGCAAGGATCGCCATGTTCGTTCCTACTTCTTTTGGCGACAACCCGAGATCTTTTGCAATGTATTTCGATTTGAAGTAGTGCTTGCCTACTGTTATCCCGGAATTGAGATAATGGACGATTTTGTGCTGGGTCTCGTTGTACGTCTCACGAATTTTCCTGGTTGTTGACATGTTCTGCCTCAGCATTAAGAATTCATATAGATCAACTTCTATTTATATATATCCGACGGTTCTGGCAAAAATTATGCCTTATTTTGCCCCCGGGCCCGATTTCTGACCAGAAAGCATTTATTGGGCGCGGTTATTGGCGCGATTTTTCCGGCATTCCCGGCAGGTGTCGCCGTAACTCGAAAAAAAATAGTCCCCGGAATATCCGGCCCGGCCCTTCTGTATATTAAAAGGGGTCACCGCTGGACCTGTGCATCGGCAATCTTCCCGAGGAGGGCTTCGAGGACCGTAGCCCGCATCCCTTCGACAAACTTGATACTGCCAACCACCAGGTGGCCTCCCCCGCTGATGCCGCCGCCGGGGATCTCGTTCCGGAGTTCACGTACCATACGGGGGATGTTCATAAGGACCCCGCGGGACCTGAGGACTGCAAAGTCCGGCCCGAAACCTATGGTTACGACGGGTTCCCCCGCGTTCTGCCGGCACAACCGGTCATGGACTTCTCCCGAGGTCTTGCCCGGCGGCGGGAAGGTAAATTTGTGGGCATGGATCTCGACATCGATGAGGAAAGCCTTCGCATCGTTTTTGAGGACCCTCTGGACCACATGGGGCATACATGCACTCATCTGGTCCTCAATCATCTGGTTCGCCCCATCGACAAGGAGTGCGACCAGTTTCTCGTGTCGTTCCCGATTCCCGGTCAGGTTAAGGATATCCTTGATGATCTCCCTGCCGTCATTGAACCGGAGCCAGAACTGTTCGTAGTCGAGTGCAAGCGCGATGTTTTTGCATGCCTCCTCCGGGTACTGGTCGCGGACGAGGGCGAGGAAGAGTCCGCGTTCAGGAGCCTCGCTCCGGTCCCCGACCCCCGCGATCGCCGGCAGGTGGCGGATAAGCTGATCGATCTTCGGGTTGATGAGACGGGCGATCTCTGTACCGAGCATACCGGCGGTGATACCGAAATCCCCGCCAACATGGTACGGGTTTACGTGTGCCCTGAGGTACTTGTCGATGGTTGCGTCCGGGTGGTGGTGATCGATAACGACAAACGGGATATCGTACACGGTTGCAATCTTGTAGGAAGGTTCGTCCTCTTCCGTTGACCCGTTGTCCGTGAGGATAACGAGCGGCATTTTCTGGCCGAACCTGGCATGATCCTTCAGGGAGAAATCGAGGTCCCGTGTTATGTCTTCAATCTCATAGAAGGGAGCTTTCGACGGTGCACGCTTGAAGAGGAAATAATCTGCGTCGTAGTCCCCGCCGCTTTCGCGTATAAGGGAGACGACTGCCTGTTCGATCGCGACGGCAGAACAGATCCCGTCAGCATCGGCATGGTGGCGGAGGATGATCGGCTGCGAGGTGAAGACCGCCTTCCTGATGATCTTTGCAACCTTCCGCATCTCGGGCCGGAGCCGGTCGAGTACCTCGCTCTTAACGAGGAGCGGGATATCTGCAGGCTCGGCACGGGCATCGAGTGCCTTTTCGATGCGGGCCTTGACCACGACGGCCTCGTCGCCTCCCAGCACGGAGAGCGAGTCAACTTCGATCTGGAGCTGGTTGTTCCTCATCATCACCTCGCCCACGATCCGGACGATATGATCGAGGTCGGCTTCGGGATAAGCCCGGACTCCGGCCACGATGAACGCCGCAGCGTTCTGGGTGCCCGTCTCGTCTACAATGGTAAAGATGGTCGGTCCGCTGGTCTGTTTGACCTGTGCGATCTCTCCTTCTATGGCAACGGTTTTGCCTACTCTACCGGGGAGCTCGGCGATTGGGACGATGGTGGATTTGCGGTCGAGATTCTGCACCTGATAGACCTGTATCTGCACTTCCTCAAGGTCAACATTCCCGTTTGGCCGGATCTGCCGGACACGGACGAGGACAGAATCCCGTTCCTTGTGTTCGGCCCGGATATTGCTCTTGTGCACCAGGCCCTTGATCCGGTCGTTGAGCTGAACAAACATGCCAAAGGTCGCAAACCCCTGAACTTTTCCCTGATAGATCTTCCCTTCTTCTATATCTGAGAGATCACAACCGGAACCGAGCCGGTACACGAGAATGTCATTATCTTCCATAGGCTTCTCCACACACAGCGAGCGATATTGTCTGCATTGTTGTTATCGTATTGTCACAACGGTTGTTTGCGGACGTGTTGGTTGCTGGGTGATAATGATTGGGGCTGAAGATGTTTAAGAAGATTGGTTTAAGGCAGAAGTAATACCGAAAAGTCTTCGGACCCGGGGAGCAATTAAGATGATTTTAAGCTGAGAAAGATTTCCTGCCGGGAAAACAGGTCTCTGTTACGGCCCTTGCGATAAAAAACCCGTGCGGGAGCCGGTATTTTTTAAATGACAGGTCCGATCCGGCAAGTAAAAAAAGGCCACACCCGGATCCGGTGACAACCGGATTGCGGGTTCCAATACTAATCCGCAAACGGGATTTCGATCATTTCGAGATCCTTTGGTGCGATCACCGTACCGGAAAAGGCACTCCTGGCATCGCTGATATGAGCCTGTGGATCGGGATACCGGGAACTGGTATGCACCAGTGCGAGTGTCCGGGCATTCAGTGCGGCTGCTGCCTCCCCGGCCTGGGCTGCAGTCGCGTGGAAGAACTCCCGTGCCCGGTCGGCCTCGCTCTCATCGTACGTTGCGTCATGGATCAGCAGATCCGCATCGTTTGCAATAGTCTGGACCGTATGGGAGATGGCGCGTGTATCGCCGGTGTAAACAACCTTTCTGCCGCGCCGGGGTTCGCCCATCACATCGCCCGGGCAGATTTTCCGGGGGCCGTTTTCCGTCTCAACGGTCACTGCCTCGCCCCGCTGGAGCCTTCCGAAGAGCGGGCCCGGAGCTACACCGAGCTCAACGGCCCTCTCCCGGTTGAACCTGCCGGGCCGGGGGTCTTCTTCAAGAATATAGCCGAGCGCGGGCAGGCCGTGGCTCACCGGGAATGCTGTGACGGTGTACCCGTCAAACCGTACCCATGAACCCTGTGCCAGTTCTGTTGCCTCGATCGGGAACCTGAGATTGAACCGGGCTATTTTCTTTACCGTGGCAACGAATTCCTGGACCCCCTCGGGACCATAAAGAGCGAGCGGGTCGGTCCTGCCGTTAAACGACATAGTCTGGATAAGCCCGAAAATCCCGAGGAAGTGGTCAGCGTGCCAGTGGGTCACAAAGATGGCATTGACGGTAAAACCGCACCGGGCCCTCATCATCTGCTGTTGTGCACCCTCCCCGCAGTCAAACAGGAGGGTATCGGAACCCCGGCGGATCATGATACAGGGAGGGTTACGGGTCGGAGTCGGAAGAGCACCCGCTGTTCCGAGGAAATATACCTGGAGGGTCTCGCCGCTCACGGAAAATCACCTCTGATGATTTTCCTGTCGCCGTCGCTGATGCTCCGTCTCACGGTAAAATCACCTTCGATGATTTTCCTACCGTCGTTGCTGATGCATCGCCTCACGGTAAAATCAACTCCGGTGATTTTCCTGCAGCCGTCGCTGATGCACCGTCTCATGAGAAATATCTCCTGAAGACCGCAAGGCTCTTTTTCGCCTCCTCCGCGGACCTTCCTTCAATGACCACGACGCCACGGTAATTCCGGGAGACCTCCTTTCCCACCCGCTCCCAGTCTATCGTCCCTTCACCGAGCGGGAGGTGTTCATCCAGCTGCCCGTGGTTGTCATGAATGTGGATGTGACTGGCCATTCCCACGTGCGGGAGGAATTCGTCAACCTTCCCTACCGTATTCGCATGCCCGAAATCAAAGGTCATCCCTATCCCTTCGATCCCCTCTGTCATCCCGATCAGCTCGTCGGGCATCCGGCAGAGGAATTCCCGGGAAGCGATCATGTTCTCGAGGCATGCCGTAACCCCGTGCTCAGACGCCACTTTCCCGATCTGCCGGAGCGCCTCCTTCTGGAGGTCCCATATCTTCTGGGGCATCAGTTTTCCTACCGGAGAGAGGTAGCCGGGGTGGATCGTTACCCGATCGGTGAGCCGCGAAGCCTGTTCGATGCAGGCGCAGATTTGCCGGATGGACTCACGCCAGATGGGATCGTTCAACGTTGCAAGGTTCAGGTCGCCGTAAGGAGCATGCACGGTGATCCCGAGGTGCGTGCTCGCGATCGTCTCCTCGATTCGTCTGAAACAGACCGGGTTGTCCAGGTTATAATTGCCGTCGCTGACGACCTCCCACCCGTCATAACCGGCCTCTTCGATACCGTTCACCCATGAGATGTCGTCCCAGACCTTTGCCGATGACGAGAAGAAGGGCCGCACGGTCATGGGTCGCTCCGGATCTCTTCGAGAAGCTGGTGAACTGCGGCCGAGAACTCTTCGAGCGTCCCGTTGTTGGCGATCTGCAGGTCTGCCTGCCCGATTGCGTTCCCGAGGCCCCATCCGATCTCGCGCCCGTCACGGTCATGCAGCTCTGCTGCTGACTGGAAATCATCGGAACGCCCCCTTGTTCGGACCCGTTCCAGCCGGTGATCGAATGAAGAGTCGATGCTGATCAGGGTGAAGCGGGGAAACACCCTGCGGAAGAGGTGTACCTCCGCATCGCCCCGGATGCCGTCGATGAGGACAAGCGGGGCCGTCTGGCGCCGGACCTCGGGAATGCAGAGCTGCCCAATCGCATCCATCCCGCGCTCGGCACGGAGCCGGGTGGCCGTTGCGCCGAAGTTCTTGTCATTCGGTTCGAGCCCTGCGTCACGGACCGCGTTCCGGATCATATCGCCCATGACGATGACCGGAATTCCCATGCCGGAAGCGATCCGGGCGAACTCTCCTTTTCCGCTTGCAGGCATTCCGACAACGCCGATTACTTTCATAGGATAAATCTCCGGGTGCAGGTTATCTCCCCGACCTCACGGGTCCGGATCCGGATGTCCCGCCTGAGTCCTTCAGCTATTTTTACGATCTCTGCGAGCGTCATGGGAGTGTACCGTTCAATAGTCGTTTGCTTTCTCGCAATATATTCGGACATGTTTACATTCTTGTCCGGCATCATCGGGATCTTGTGCTCGCCCTGCTGGAGAACAAGGGGGACGTCCCCGTTCGTATCAGAAATCGCCCTGAGGGATGTTATATTCTCATAAAATACGGTGACGACAATCTCGAATTCGGCAAGGGTCTTCTCCTTCCACGCGTTCCTGCAGATCGCTATCGATCGGGTGACATTTTTCCGGTACCCTGAACGGGGACGCGCCGGCCCCCCTTTTCCGGCACCGGAGAACCCTTCCCACTCGGTCTTGTAATCGATAGCGATCTTGTCCACGAGCCGTTCCCCGATCAGGGCTTCAAGGGTCTCGGGGAAGAGGCCGCTTGTCTGGATACCTACCGCAAGACCCATCCCTTTGGCGATCCTCGCAAGCGCGATCAGCGCTTCCCGCTGTGCGGCCGGCTCTCCCCCGGAGAAGACAACGCCGCTGATGAAAGGCGAGGATGTCCGGATCATCGATGCGATCTCGCCAATCTCCCGGTTATCCTCACCGGTCTGGATCGCCTCGTTCTGGCAGTACGAGCACCGGAGCGGGCAGCCCCGCAGGAATACCGTGCAGACCGCCCGGCCGCGCCAGTCGATGGTGGAGAGGGAGACAAATCCTCCGAAGTTTACGCTGATGGGATCACCGTGCTCGATCATGTGGTTACCGGTTTATTTATAGGATATTTGTGGTGGGAACGCTTTTGTGCGGGAGATCAGAGATGCCGGCCGCACCGGATGATCCTGTTCTCCGTGATGATAATGTCCATCCGGATATCGTCATCTTCCCATGGTATGGAATGCGTCTCCTGGCAGGAAAATGCGAGGCCGATCCGCATAGCGCCCGGATATTTTGCAAGAAACCGGTCGTAATAGCCGGCCCCGTACCCTAAGCGGTTTCCCCGGGTGTCGAACGCGAGCATGGGAACGATGACGGCGCGGAGCTCTTTTCCTTCGGCCGGGATCTCGTTCCCGATTGGTTCGGGGACACTGAAAGTACTTTCGACCAGCACCCGGGGGTCCTCGAGGTACGAGAGGCGGAGACTGCAGGTGTCGCGTTCGATGATCGGGACAACGACCCGGGTTCCGCGGCCAAGGAGCGCCGCGATGAGAGAGCTCGTTGCAACTTCATGGTTTTTCGACGCGTACACCATGACGATGGCCGAGTCCCTGACCGCCGGGAGCGCGCGGGCACAGATGGCGATGCTCTTCTCTTCGATCTCTTTTGCCGTAAGGGAGGACTTTTTTTGCCTTGCTTCATCGCGGAGGCGGTTTTTCCCGCTGTTCTTGTCAGCGTTTACAGGTGCATCTGGCATGCCGGTCTTACCTAATTCATCGTACCAAGCGATAATAATGGCGATTCAGGCGTCTTCTCTGCACGGGTAAGCTGCCGGGTTAATCGGAACGCTGTCGAGAAATTAACGGGATGCAGGTAATGTACGGGCTCAAAAAAAAATTAAAATCTGAAGTGCCGGTTGACGATCTTGATCGCGCAGTAGTCGCCGCACATCGTGCATGCATCGGTATCGGCCGGCATCCGCTCGTCGCGGATCTTCTTTGCCCGGACGGGGTTCATGGCAGCTGCATACTGGCGCCCCCAGTCGAGCTCGCGGCGGGCGTGTCCCATCTCGAGATCCTGGTCCCGGGTCTTCTTCAGCTTGACCATGTCGCCGACATGGGCAGCGATGCGGGAGCTCATGACGCCTTCGTACACTTCCTCCGGTGTCGGGAGGGCGAGGTGTTCGGCGGGGGTGACATAGCAGATGAAGTCGGCGCCCAGCGATGACGAGATCGCAGCACCGATCGCCGCGACCCGGTCGTCATAGCCGGGTGCAATGTCCGTGACGATGGGGCCGAGCATGTAGAACGGCTTGTTGTTCGTGACACGCTTCATGAGCTGGACGTTGGTCGCGATCTCGTCGATCGGGACATGACCGGGGCCTTCGACTATGACTTGAACGTTCTCCTTGTGCGCCTTGTCGGCGAGTTCGGCGTTGATGAGGAGCTCCTGGATGCCGGCCCGGTCGGTGGCATCGTGGATCGCGCCGGCCCGCATGCCGTTCCCCATCGAGAGGGTGACCCCGTGCTCCTTCATGATCTCGAGGAGGTAGTCGAACTCGGAATAGAGCGGGTTCTCCTTCTCGTTGTGGATCATCCACGCGGTCATGAATGCGCCGCCCCGGGAGACGAGGCCCGCATGCCGGCCCTGGTTCCGCAGGCGCTTGACAGTCTCCCAGTTGATCCCGGTGTGGATTGCCATGAAGTTGGTTCCGAGTTTCGCCTGCTCAGCCGTGATCCGGAAGAGGTCGTCCTCCTTCATGTTGACGACCCCGCCGTCTTTTTCAGCCGCTTCGATGAATGCCTGGTAGAGCGGCACGCAGCCGACCGAGAGCTTTGTATTCGCGATGATCTGCCTGCGGATCTCCTGGAAGTCCCCGCCCGTGGAGAGCTCCATTAAGGTATCTGCTCCGGCGAGTTCTGCCTGCCGGGCCTTCTCGATCTCCTCGGGAATATTGACGATATCGGACGAGGTACCGATGGATGCGTTCACTTTCGTGCGGAGGCCTTCGCCGATACCGCAGATCTTTACCTGCCGGTAGGGCGAGACCGGGATGACGATGTGCCCGCCCGCAACGCTGCGCCGGACAAAGTCTTCGGTGACTCCTTCCTGCGCCGCAACGATCTTCATCTCTTCTGTGACGATGCCTCTCTTGGCATCTGCTACAATACTCATGGCTTACTGGTACTCCGAAAAATAAGATAAATGCTCGTTTTTCCGTTTGCGGACTAAATTCTGCTTGTTATCTGAACAAGTAAAGTTGAGTTGGGATAAGGCAGAATTTTTTGCGTTTGATTTTCTTATCTGCCGATTCCTCGCTGGAGGATTGTCCTGAGGGAGGTACCTGAATTTTCGCGGGGCCGGATGCGTGTCCCGGAACACAAGTCTCCCTGACCCATTCTTAATCAAGATTTTTCTGCAAGTTCTGCATGCACAGCCTGCTCCACGGGGCGACTGGCCTGAGGGGACATGAGGTTGAGAGGAACTCACCAGAGTTCTTCGAAGGCGAGCTCCGATAAGCGGCGAGCGCCCGTGGCTCCATCGCGATGAATCATAAATCTTGTTAGAAATTCCAACGAACCTGAAACGATCTTATCCGGCATGGCGGATTATGGGTCGGATACCGCACAGATTGGATTGGTAACGGGCTTTCCCCTACCCCTATGGTATGAGTGGGGGGGTCGGATCGATTTGAAAAGATAATGGG
>DASPUR010000231.1:0-2920 GCA_035622795.1 Methanoregula sp.
CTGAGACCGGCGCTCGTCCGGGCAATGTCGCTTGCTGCGCCGGTTATCGTTGATGTGAGCACGGACCCGAAACGGTTCTGAAGGGATAGGCAAAATCCGTTTGCAGACCCCCCCTTTTTCCTCCTTTTGTCCTTTCAGGAAGTATGGAGGGAGGCGCTT
Organism: Methanoregula sp.; assembly: GCA_035622795.1. Taxonomy (GTDB): domain Archaea; phylum Halobacteriota; class Methanomicrobia; order Methanomicrobiales; family Methanospirillaceae; genus Methanoregula. The sequence continues at coordinate 160 of DASPUR010000231.1, forward strand.
TAAAAAAAATCTTGCTCTGAAGAAATCTTAAAAGATCTCTTCTCATTGATCACGATAGAGCCACGGGCGCTCGGGGTCTCATCGACCCTCGCCCCGTGGAGCATGGCCGTGTATTGAAATGCCTTAAAGAAGAAATTATCGAAACTACGGGGGTCAAGGGGGCTTGCCCCCTTGGGTTGCCTCCCCCTCTGGGGGAGAGAGGGGGTCACCATCGTAATTCCAATAGAGATCGCAAAACAACGATGAACCAGATTTTCTACTGAGCAAAAAATCTAAAACGCCTTCCACCGGACCAGCACGAGGATGTTCTTCCCGTTCTCGTACCGGTAGGTGATCCCGTCCGTGACCCGCCGGATGAGCGGTATCCCCAGCCCTCCCGCCGTGCGGCTGTCGATATCCGCGGCGAGATCGGGTTCCGGCAGGGAGAGCGGGTCGAAGGGAGGGGCGGAGTCCTCGATCTGCACCTCCACCATCTCGCCGGAAGCGCTGCAGCTGACCGTGATCTCTCCGGTCCCGTCCCGGTACCCGTGGCGGATGATGTTGGCGATCGCCTCCTCGGCCGCGAGCTGGACGTCGAGGATCTCGTCTTCCCCAAACGCGTGCGCTTTCATGATCTTCCCGAGCGAGTCGGTGACACCTGCGATTGCGCCGGTATCGGCCGGGATCGTGGCAGAATAGTCCGGCTCCGTCACCTAGAACACCGCCCGGATAACCATCAGCGTGATATCGTCGGACTGCGGGTGGTCGCCGCAGAACTCTTTTATCGCCCCGAGGATTTTCCCGCTGATCTCCTGCGAGGAGAGTCCCCGCGACTGCAGGATGACCTCCCGCAGCCGCTCCGTGCCGAACATCTCCAGCAGGGCGTTCTCGGCCTCGGTTATCCCGTCAGTGTACAGTACCATGACATCGCCGGCACCGAACCGGACCGAGTCGGCCGTGTAGCGGGCATCGGCCATTGCGCCCACCGCCATCCCGGTCGCCGGGAGTTCGGAAAACGACCCGTCGGCTCCGCGGCAGATGAGCGGGGGGTTGTGCCCGGCGTTCACGTAGTCCAGGCTGCGCGATCCGGCGTCCAGCACGCCGTAAAAAAGGGTGACGAACATGCCCGATTTCGCGTCGGCGGTGATGATCGCGTTGGCGTCACGAATCACCTCGGCCGGCCGGTCCGGGTACCAGGAGGCGTTGACCCGGACGACGATCCGCGAGAGGGCCATGAAGAGGGCAGCCGGGATCCCTTTCCCGGAGACGTCGGCGATCATGAGGCCGAGGCGGTTGTTCCCGAGCGCGATCACCTCGAGCGGGATGACGTCGAAGAAATCCCCGCCCACCTCCTTTGCCATCACGGACTTCGCCGCGATATCAAAGCCTTCGACCTGCGAGATCGTCTCGGGAAGGAAACTCTGCTGGATCTCTGCCGCGATGGCCAGTTCGGTGTTCTTCCGCTCCATCTCCCGGAGCAGCAGGTCGTGTTCCGCCTGCATCTTCCGCTCGTGCCGGAGGTTCTCGATCATGAACGCGAAGACGAACATGCCGGCGGCATTGGCGAGAATCATCGGGAGGGAAAGATTGGAGACGACGGCAAGGGCCTGGTCGAATGGCGAGTCCATGACGAGCACGAGCGCCATGTGCAGGCCTTCCATGAGGATGGCGAAGAGGACGGCGACGAGGATCCCGGGGAAGTTCCGCTTGTTGATCCACCAGATGAGGCCGCCGAAGAGGCCGGCCAGCACCGTCGCGAGGGCGCAGGAGTACACGGTGAACCCCCCGAGGGTCAGCCGGTGCAGCGCGCCGATGAGGCCGGCACCGACCCCGACGACCGGGCCGCCGACCAGGCCCGCGACCATCGGGCCCAGGTCGCGGACGTTGACGATGGCGCCCATGAGGTCGACGCCGCTGAGCGTCCCGTAGATCGAGAGGGCCCCGAAGAAGAGGATGAGGACGAGCTGCGTCCTGATCCCGGCATTGCCGTCGAGCACTTCGGCGAAGAGCCGGCTCCGGGTCAGCAGGTAGGCGGCGACGATGATGACGCAGATCAGCTGGAGAAGGACGAGCAGGGAGGATAGGATAGAGAAGTCCATCTGGTTCGCACTCTGCTTAGGAGGTTTGGACACGGCTTCACTTAATAGTCGCGTACCGGCCGGCCAGGATACCGGGCCACCGGAAAAGACCGGTTTCAGGCATAGGATTATCCTTTAAAACCCCAAAAATCCTGTACACAAAAACGGCCGGTTCGCAATAGGGGGCAATTGTGGAAGTAACAACAGCATACCGCGGGGACGCGGCGATCGTCCTGGTCGCCGGAAGGATCGACACGGCAGCTGCGCCGGAGCTCGAACATGCCATTAACCGGGAGATCGAGGGCGGTCACCGGAAGATCCTGCTCGACTTCTCCGCAGTCCCGTACATCAGCAGCGGGGGCCTGAGGGTGCTCCTCGCCACGGCGAAAAAACTGAGGAACCCGCCCGACCGGTTCGCGCTCTGCGGCCTCGGCACGGAAGTGCACAGGATCCTCGGTCTCACGGGGTTCACCGCGATTTTTTCCATCTACCCCACCGAGAAAGAGGCGCTTGCGGGCTGGGGATGACCGGACATATTCTTCTTTTCTTCTTCTCTTCCATCACCGGAAATTTACCGGACAATTCAGTAAAAACTCCTGCCCGATCGCGGAACCGGTGGACTCCGGCGTGCGGGATCAGATCCGCTGTCCTTTTTAGTTCAGGACTCCCCTAGACTAAGAGAGAATAAACCACAAATGTCGCAC
>DASPUR010000232.1:0-9429 GCA_035622795.1 Methanoregula sp.
GCGAAAGTGCAAAAAGTCCGCCGCCAACTCACTCTTTTTAACCCTCCCCGGCCCAGTACAAGATCAAATGTTCCTCAGGATCCACCGTTCGGGCCCGGACGAGATCGTTGCCGTCTGCGACCGCGAACTGATCAATACGACCATCAGCAACGGGAAACTGACGGTCTCGATAACGGAGGCCTTCTACGGCACCAGCCCGGCCACGGAAGATCAGGTCAGGGAAGCGCTGGAAAAGGCGTGCAACATCAACCTCATGGGTGAACGGTCGGTGAACACCGCCATCGGAATGGGCCTGATTACCCGGGAGGGCTGCATCATGATAGGGAAGGTCCCGCACGCCCAGATCTACCAGGTATGACCACGAACATCAGGGATAATATCTGCCCGAAATGCGGCAAACCCTCGGAGGCATTCGGTCTCTGCACCGGGTGCCGGATAGGAGCAACCCCGTGGTTCACGTGCGAGAAGAGGGTAAGGAACATACAATGCCCGAGCTGCGGGGCGACAAAGCAGGTGAATACCTGGACCGATTCGGAGAAGCCAAAAGAGGAACTCGCCCCGGAACTCGCACGCTCGGCGGTCCGCTTCCACCCGGACGTAAAGAAACCGGCTGTCGCTGTCACCATCGAGGATCTCACGGTGAACCGGTCACGGGCCCTGCTCGCGGTGAGCGGGATACTGTATAAGAAACCGGTCGAGGGGAGGTGCGAGGTCGGGATCATCTGGGACAAGGAACAGTGCGACCGGTGCAACCGCATCTCCGGCAGCTATTACGAGGGGGTCGTCCAGGTACGTGCCGAGGGGAGGGTCCCCGGCACGTACGAGACGGAGACCGCTGCCCTCATCGCGCAGCAGGTCGAGGATAACCTCCAGGCAGGGGGCGAACGGCTCTCCTTCATCTCGGACATCACGCCGGGCCGGGACGGCCTCGATGTCACCGTCGGTTCCCAGCACATCGGGGCGCTCATCTCCCAGCGGATCGTCTCAGAGCTCGGGGGGCGGTACACGACCCACCCGAAGCTGGTCGGGGAGAAGAACGGCCGGCAGCTCTACCGGATCACGTACTCGGTGCGGCTTCCCCGTTACCAGAAATACGACGTGGTGAAGGCGAAAAACCGGTACTACGAGGTCGAAGGGGTGGAGTCCCGTTTCCTCAGGACAACCGATCTCCAGGACGGGACGCCAAAATCGGTGCGGGAAAGCGAGGTGGAACGGCTCATCGGCAATTCCCGGAACGCAGAGTCGGCCCTCGTCGTCTTTGCGGACGGGAAGACCATCGGCGTGATGGACCCGGCCAGCTGCAGGACCGTCGAACTGAAGAAGCTGAAGTGGCTCCCTGCCGAGGCAGGCGGGCAGCTCCGCCTGCTCCGCGACGGGGACCAGCTGGTGCCCGTCAGGTAGACCATGAAGGCAAGGGCCGTCTGCACCGGGCTGCTCGGGAAAGTCCTGGACGAAACGTGGGTCGATACCTCGCGCCGGCCCACCGTCGAAGGCGATATCGCGTGGGTGCCCGTCCGGGATGGCGAGGCCTATGACCGGGAGATCCCGGAACGGCAGCGGTATTCCGGCCGGGGGTTTCATATGGTCGGCGACATCGCGGTCGTCCGTGGGAACCGGCCCGCCCCTTCAGAAGTCAGGGAAATTGCAGAGTTCCGCCGCCCCCGCGGGATCCTCTGGATCGCGTCCATCAGTGATGTAACACGCACCCCGGAAACGGAACTTCTCTGGGGCGAGGCGGGCGAGGTCGAGCACCGGGAGAACGGGTACCGCTTCCTCCTCGATCCCCGCAGGGTGATGTTCTCGCAGGGAAACCGTCCCGAGAAAGAGAGGATGGCCCGGCTCATCCGGGAGAGCGGCAGGCCGGAGCGCGTTGCCGACCTGTTCGCAGGCATCGGGTACTTCACCATCCCCATGGCAGGGGCGGGGGCACGGGTCCATGCCATGGAGATCAACCCGGTCGCGTTTGGCTACCTTGTGGAGAACATCCGGAGGAACCGGTTCGACGACCGCATCGAGGCATCGGCGGGAGACTGCCGGCAGCTTCTCGCCGGGACCTATGACCGTATCGTGATGGGTCATTTTGATTCCCCCGCGTTTCTTCCGGCTGTACTCCCCCATGCCGGTCCGGAGTCGGTGATGCACGTGCACAGCATCGGCTCAGCGGAAGAGGCGATCCGCAGGGCCGCTGATGAGGCAGGTTTTTCTGCCTCCGTACAGGTACATAAGGTGAAGAAGTACCGCCCGCATGCGTGGCATGTGGTGCAGGACGTGACCCTGTCGTGAATACCGTGCAGACCCTGGCCGGCAAGGAGATTATCGTCGCAGTAACCGGCAGCATCGCCGCCGTGGAGATCGTGAAGCTGATCCACGCGCTCCGCAGGTGCGGGGCTTCCGTCCAGCCGGTTATGAGCACCGCAGCGGCCGGGATCGTCCATCCCGACGCCCTTACGTACGCCGCAGGGAAGGAGACGATCTGCAGGATATCCGGCCTCGTCGAACACGTCACCTTCTGCGGGGACGGGGGAAGCGCTGACCTCCTCCTGGTCGCCCCCTGCACGGCAAACACGATCGGGAAGATCGCGTGCGGCATCGATGACACGCCGGTGACCACATTCGCGTCCACCGCGCTCGGGAGCGGGGTGCCGGTCATCATTGTCCCGGCTATGCACCACAGCATGTTCCGGCACCCCGCCGTTGCCGGGAACATGAAGACCCTCGAGAGCTGGGGGGTCGTGATCGCCGGGCCGGTCATCGCGGAAGGGAAGGCGAAGATCGCCCCGGCAGAGGAGATCGTGCTCCGGTGCGAGCGTGCCTGCACAAAGGGACCACTCCTCGGCAAAAAAGTCCTGATAACCAGCGGCTCCTGCCGGGAGCCTGTCGACGACATACGGGTGCTCACGACCCGCTCATCCGGGCGGATGGGGAAGGCGCTTGCCCTCCAGGCGTTCCGGCTGGGGGCCGACGTCACCGTCGTGCACCGGGAGACCTTTCCCTGCGTCACCAATATCCATGCGGATACCGCTGCAGAGATGCGCGAGGCGGTCCTCCGTTTCTTTTTGCAGGGGAACGCGGACGTCTACGTGAGCGCTGCTGCCATCTCGGATTTTGCCCCGCGGAGGACCGGAGGGAAGATCCCGAGCGGGAAACCGGTCAGCCTCGCGCTCGAACCCCTGCCAAAACTCGTCGAAGAGGTGAAGGAGAGGTATTCTCCGGAGATCATCGCGTTCAAGCTGGGCACCGGGCAGGAAGATGCTGCCCGGAAGATGATTGCCGGCGGGATCCGCATGGTGCTCGTGAACGCTCCGGAGACCATGGGTTCAGAGGAAGGTACCTACACGATGATGACCAGCGGGGGCGAAGTTCCGCTCAGCGGCAGCAAGGAAGCGGTTGCTGCGGAAGTGTGGAAAGCCTTCGGTATGTGAAAATCCCGTAATAAGGAGCAATTTCTCTTACATGCCCTTGGCCAGGGTTTTTTCCCGGTTTCTCTATTATTTGCCGCAATTCACCAATGCGGGTATGATGAACCCTCCGATAGATTGCCAACACTTAAATATCAGATTTTATCAATAATCATATATGTCCACCGTGAAGAGGGAGGAGACCAAGGCACCGGTGCGGGCTTTTTCCTTCCAGATACCCATTTTCTATAAACTGATGGTGAGCATGCTCTTTGTCGCCACGATCCCGATGATCCTCCTTGGCATCGTCAATTCGGGCGACAAGGCAAGCATCATCGCAAACATCGGGCTCCAGAACACGATCTTCATCATAACGCTCATCACGCTCTCCGTCGTCGTCATGTGGAGTTTCTTCCTCGCAAACAGCATAACCAACCCGATCGTCAAGCTCTCCAAGATAGCGACGAGCATGAGTACCGGGGAACTGAAGAACCCCGAGATCGAGCTGCTCAGCAACGATGAGATCGGGGAACTCCAGTCGGCCTTCAACCGCATGATCAATACGTATAAGATCCTTGACACCCTGTCAAAAGAAGATAATGAATAACTGCCGGCCTGACCAGGCCGGTCCGGGCCGATCCGGATCCAAAAAAACCATGACGATACCGATTACCCTGACCGATGAGAATACCGCAGTTCCACGGGTGCGGCAGGATACCTGCCACCGGGTGGCTTGAATGGCTGTCCTGAAGGAGATCCTCAACAAGTTCCTCATCCTGAACGGGGTGCAGGCAGCGATGGTGGTCCAGGAGAACGGGGAGATCATCGAGAGCATGAAATCCGGGATCCGGATCGATGACGAACTCCAGAGGGTCATCGCCACTCTCATGCTTGATTCGAAAGCAACGGCGACCAGTTTCGGCAATGCCCCACTCTCCATGCTGTTCGTGGAATACGCCGATTATTTCCTCATCATAGGACCGGTCATGGAGGAGTTCTACCTCCTCGTCATCGCCAAGAACACGGCGAATATCGGGCAGATCACGTACGCGATGAAGAAGAACCAGGAAGAGATCGTGTCAAGCTTATGATGGAACAATTGCCGGATGGAAAGAGCATCGGGTGGATGCAGGCTCCCCCGCAGTGGATCTTCTCGCACACCCTGCGGTTTGTCGGCATAGTCCGCATCGTCATCCAGGACGGCGAAGGGTTCATCCTCATCAACAAGGGAAAACCGCTCACCTACTATTTCAAGCACGGCCGGATCGAGCTCCGGGGCAACGCGGCCCTCGACTACTTCAATTCGAACCCGACCATCGAGTTCAACCTCAGCAAGTACACTCCCGACGAGATGGCCCTCGCGATGCAGATCTGCCATATCGAGGACGGCGAGACAAAGACCACCCCGGTGCCGGTCGCCCCCGCAGTGCCTGCCGAACCCCCGGCCAGGGCGCCGCCCCAGCCTGCAGCACCCCCCGCCCGTCCGGACACGACCGCCGCTCCCGCACCGGCGGCTTCCCCGAAACCTGCCCCCGTACCCGTCCGGCCTTTCCCGGAACCGGAGGCGGAGCCCGAAGAGGAGATCCCTCCCGAACCGGTGCCGGCAGTACCAGTCCCTCCCGTCCTCGAAGCCCCGCCCGCCCCGCCGTCCGTTCCCCTCCCAGCCATACTCGATGCAGAGGACATCAAGATCATCAGCCAGATCAAGAAACTCAACGGGATCGTGGCAATCTCGGTTTTCAACGACGACCGGAACATCATGCTGATGGGGGACGTGGAGATCGAGCCGCTCCTCCGGATTGCCCGGAGCCTTCTTGCCACCACACGGAAGATAACCCCCCACCTCGACTGGGGCCAGTTCGTACACATGACCCTCCAGATCCCCGAGGGAAACATCATCATCGCGGACTACCGGGAGAACTACCTCTGCCTGCTGACGACACGGACCATCAACATCGGGCATATCCGGCGGATCCTCCGGGACCTCCAGATCAGCGAAGGTGGCTGAGGCTGACTGCGCCGGGAAGCCCCCCGCCCTTTTGTCAGGTTGCGGTCCCACCCGGTAAGACCCACACATAGGTTGATCGAACCGACCGGCGCGCGTACGAGTCGGGCTGCGCGTTTTTCGGGCGGTTCAGCGGGCGTGGTTTTGGCCGGTGAGCCCGGCGCTGCGGTGAGGTCAGACTATAAGAGACCGGACGCTCCATTTTCTGTACGGAAACCTCGTTTATGAAAATTGCAACCGTCACCGCGTTCTGCCCCGGCCACATATCCGGGTATTTCCGGCGTATCAGCGGGGATACTCCTGCAGCGACCGGGAGTATTGGTGCCGGCATCGTGATCTCCGAAGGGGTGACGGCGACGGTCAGGGCCGCAGGCCGGACCTCGGTCCGGATCATCCGGGAAGGCACGGCACCACACCGGCACGAGGAAATCACGGGTTCCCCGCTCCTCGAATCCGTAATCGCGGACCTTGGCGTCAGTGCGGCAGTTGAGACGACGTGCCGTCTTCCGATCGGGGCGGGGTTCGGCCTCTCCGCGGCCGCACTCCTTGCCACGATCACTGCCCTCGACCGCCTCTGTTCGCTCGGGCTCTCCCGGCACGAGATAGCACTCCGCGCCCACGAGGCCGAGGTGGTGCACCGGACCGGCCTCGGGGATGTCGCGGCCTGCCAGGACGGGGGATTTGCGATCCGGAAGAGCCCGGGCATCGACGGCCTAATCGAACGGGAGCATGGGTGGGACGGCCCGCTCTTCGCCGTGAGTTTCGGGCCGATCCCCACTCCGGCAGTCCTCGGGACCGAGGCGAAGATGCAGCAGGTAGCATCGGCATTTCCCTCCCGTGAGCCCCGGGGGTTCTTGGACTTCTTCTCCCTCTGCCGGGAGTTCGACCGCGACTGCGGCCTCGTTACGCCGGAAGTCAGCCGGGTACTCGGGGCCTGCGACCGTGCCGGCGTGCCGGCCGCTATGACCATGCTCGGGAACGGGGTCTTTGCCTGCGGCCCCGATTCAAAGCCCGTACTCGGCCGGTTCGGCGAACCGGTTTACGAATTCAGTATCGCCCGCACCGGCGTCCGGGTACGGGAGGGGCGGCCATGATCCCTCCCGATCATCCCCGGCACCGGTCGCTGGTGACACGGGAGAGGCTCGCGGAGTGCGCCCGCAGGGGCGTGGTCGCCCTCGAGGGGCTTACCGCCCACGGCCGCGGTGAGGCCTTCGATTACCTTATCGGGGAGAAGACCCTGAAAAGCGCTCTCGCCGCCGAGAAGACCGCAGCGGCAATCCTCCTCGCGGCAGACCGGCCCGTCATCTCGGTGAACGGCAACACCGCTGCCCTCGCCGCCCGCGAAGTTGCTGAACTCCAGGAGGCAACGGGCGCACTGGTCGAGGTCAACCTCTTCCACCGGACGGAGGAGCGGGTCCGGATGATCGAGGACCTTCTCCGCACCGCCGGGTGCACTGTCTTCTCCGGTCCCGCAGAACAGCTCCTCCCCCTCTCCCACGACCGGGCATGGTGCCGCCGGGAAGGGATGTTTGCCGCCGATGTTGTCCTCGTCCCCCTCGAGGACGGCGACCGGTGCGAGGCCCTCGCCGGCATGGGAAAAAAAGTCATCGCCATCGACCTGAATCCCCTTTCCCGGACTGCGAGGGCAGCGACCCTGACCATTGTCGACGAAGTTACCCGCGCTCTCCCCGGGATCACCCGGGCCTGCGGGAGTCTCTCCGGGGAGGAGCGGGAGCAGCTCATCGCCACTGCCGATAACCATTATTTCCTGTCAGCGGCAATAGCTGAGATTACCGCGAGGCTTGATCATGCTCTGGACTGAGAAATACCGGCCCGCCCGGTTTGCCGATATTCTCGGGCAGGAACAGGTTACCGGGCTCCTGCACTCGTTTGCGGCCTCGGGCTCGGTCCCCCATCTCGTCCTGAGCGGCCCCCACGGGACCGGCAAGAGCGCGGCGATCGCCTGTTTCGCCCGCGAACTCTATGGCGAGGAATGGGAGCTCAACACCACGATCTTCCCGACGGCGAATCTCTTCCTGCAGGGTAAGGCATTCCTCGAACAGGACGAGCGGTACGCGCACCTGTACCAGAAAAACCTGTCCCTGATCAACAATTTCAAGCATATCCTGAAGGAGTATGCCTCGATCCGGCCCCTCAACGCGGGGTTCAAGCTGATGGTCTTCGAGGATGCGCATGCCCTGACCCGGGACGCACAGGCCGGCCTCCGGAGGATCATGGAGATGTACAGCCCGACCTGCAGGTTCATCTTCTCGACCACGAACCAGAGCGCGCTCATCCCCCCGGTCACCTCCCGGTGCCTCCCTCTCTTCTTCTCCCCGGTCGGCAGGGACGCGATGCTCCGGCACCTCGCCGCGATACGGGAGAACGAGGGCGGGGGGGCACACCCGTGCACCGATGACGACCTGGAGTTGATCGAGCAGGAAGCTCACGGCGATATGCGGAGGGCGATCCTGCTCCTCCAGCTCGCGCTTGCGACCGGTTCGTGCGGGGAACTGGTCGCGGTCTCGCAGTCGGAGACGGCAACGGTCGCCGCATCGGCATTCGACGGGCTCCGGGAAGGCGAACTGAGGGGGGCGATTAGGAAACTGGAGTCCCTCATGATCGATTACGGCCTCTCCGGCGCGGAAGTCTTCTCGGAGCTGCGGGACGTGATCCGGCGGGAGTTCAATGACCCGGCGCTCGCGATCGCCCTTGCAGACGCGGAACAGCGGTGCCGGCACGGGAACAACGATTACCTCCAGGTCGGCGCATTCGCCGCCGGGACACTGGGGGAATTCCCGTGAGCGTCCGGCAGGACAAGGTCCGGGAGCATTACGATGCCATCGCGGAGGTGTACGACTCCCACTATGACTGTGTCCGGGGGAGGAATTACCACACCCACCTCAGCGGGTATGTGCTCGATGCGCTGCCGAAGGAGGGGCAACTCCTCGATATCGGGTGCGGGACCGGGCTCTTTGCCTGGCAGTACCTCGAACACGGCGGGAGCGCGACCGGGATCGACCTCAGTGCAAAGATGATCGGCAGGGCGCGGCTCCGGTGCACGGAATGCGATTTCTCGGTCGGGACCGCCGACCGTCTCCCCTTCCGGGACGCCTCCTTCGACGCGGTCTCGAGCCTCCTCGTCTTCACGTATTTGAAACACCCCGAAGGGATGCTCTCCGAGGCCTTCCGCGTGCTCCGCCCCGGGGGATCTATCGCCATCTGTACCCTGGGCAAAAAGCTGCTCACGCGCGGGATCCCGGCGCTCTACCATATCGGCGAGAAGATGCGGGTCCGGCACGTGGTTATGAAGAATTTCGGGGAGCACTACTACGACGAACGCGACATGCGGGACCTCTTCTCCGGGGCAGGTTTTGAAGAGATCGAGGTGCAGTGGTGCTCCTTTGCCCACATCAATATGATCGACCCGGTCTTCTCCCTCGCCCGCAGGATCGAGCCATTCGTCGAAAAACGGGTGCCCCAGCTCGCGTTCAATATCTGCGTGAGCGCAAAGAAGCCTTAAGTGAGCGGTAAAAGAAACTACAAAGGCCCGCGCCTGAGCCCCGAGAGCACCCGCATTTTCTTTGCGATCGCCGCTTCCGATGCCCTGAGGACACCCGCCTTCATCTCGTCGAAGTCCCGTCCTTCGGTATCGGCGACTTTCTTCACCGGCGTGTACGCAGATTCCCGGAACCGGGGGGAGAAATCCCTCTCCTCCCCGTCCACCACAAGGACTGCCTCCGGTTTTCCGGCCTCTGCATACCCGATCTCGCGGATCCTGACCCCCGCTGAACCGATGGCAGCGGCGATGCCGGGCGCCGCTTCACGCGGGGCGACAATGAGAAGCGCATCGAGCGAAACCCCGAGATAATCGATACTGAGGGACTCGAGCATCGCCTTCACGTGCGGCTCGACAAGCCCCCCGATGGACGCTTCGTTGATGACGATCCTGCAGCCGGCAGTCTCTGCCATCTCGAACGCGTCGCCCCGGAGCCCGCCGTTGGTGACGTCGGTCATCGCGTGGAC
>DASPUR010000233.1:0-4113 GCA_035622795.1 Methanoregula sp.
GTGCAGTCGTTCGTTACGCGGAATATCCGGCTACCGGCACGGGCGGCAGGCACACGACCAGCGGGACAAACGCGGGGAGGGACCGGGGCCGCTCCCTTCCCGGCCCCGGACGGTGCAGCCGGTACTTCGCCCGGGGCTGCAGCAGTCCGCCGGGCCGCGGCATACAGGTTGGTGGTGAACGCATGCATCGTCGTCATGTGAGGACTCCTTACACCGCTTCGACCGTGAGCGCCCCGACGCCCTGCCGGATCCGGAAGTTCAACCGGGGGGCGTCCGGGCGGGGGCTCGCGGTGGTGTAGGTATCCCCGTTGACCACGAACCCCCGGACGTCCGCGCTTCCCACGCCGCGGTGGAGGACGAGCGTGGTAGTGCAGTCTTTCGGCAGGCGCAGGACAAGGTTTCCCACGCCGTTCTTGATCGCAGCGTCGAAATTCCCGCCCCGGTACCCGGTGAGATCGATCAGCGTCTCGCCCACACCGTTCCTGACCACGAGGGACGTAAGGCTGAGATCCCCGAGGGCAAGGCATGTCCGGCCGGCAGGGTTTTTGATATCGAGCGCGACGGGGACCTCCCGGCTGACCCGGATCTCCCTCGTATAGGCCGCTTCGTCCACGGGCCAGTCATGGGCGCACCACCAGGAGAGGTGCCGGTTCCGGACCCAGACCTGTTTGGTTGTCCCGTCCATCGAGGAGGAGTACGTCAGCGGGCCCGTGCAGCCGCCAGAGCCGCCGGTCATACTCACGAGTGTCTGGTCACTGGTCCCGCTTCCCAGGCTGAGCTCGCCGGCATTTATACGGACGTGGAGCCCGAGTGCGGCTGCACCGTCACGGCCGATCGTAAAGGTCCGCAGGGACCCCTGCTCAGCCGGGAAGAACCCGGCATCTTTTTTCGACGGGAGTTTTCCCTTGAGGTGGCGGATCGCGAGGCGGCCGAAGATTTTTGCGAGCCAGACGTCGGCAACGATGACGATGACCCCGAGCGCAAAGATCCCGAGCGAGACGAGCACGCCGGGTTCCGGGGTGATGTGCCACGGAAGGGTGAACGCGAGTCCCAGCAGCCTGAGGACCGCAAGGAGCAGCAGGAACGCCCCGCCGCAGATCAGGGCAAGGCCGGTGATGAGCACCATACCGAAGATGATCACCCCCACGATGAACGGCACGATCAGTACGGCCCAGCCAAAGCCGTGGAGGCTCGTGGTCGCCCGCGTCGCCTGCCAGATCGTGCCGGCGCTCTTCGTCTGCTCGGCCTTGTGGATGAGGTACGCGGCCCGGATCTCCTTTGCCACGTCTTCGGGCGACCCGAGCGCCCTGCAGAGTTCTTCTTCGGTCCTGCCCCGGGACTTCCCGATGGCAAAATGCCCGGCATACTCTTCCAGGATCTCGTCGAGGTCCTCGCCCGAGAGATACCCGGTGAGCCGGTCCCTGAGTACGTCTAAGTACTCCTTCTCACTCGTCACCATGTGATTCACCTTCCAGGAGCGCGTTGACCGCTGCGGCAAAGCGGACCCATTCTTCGCGCTGCTCGTGTTCCCGTGTCGTTCCCTTGTCTGTCAGCCGGTAATATTTCCGCGGCGGGCCCTCGCCGGATTCCTGGAGGTACGTGGTCACCAGGCCTTCGTCTTTCAGGCGATGGAGGAGAGGGTAGATGGTACCTTCGGCGATATCGATCTTTTTGGAGATTTCGTCGACCAGCTCGTACCCGTAGCAGTCCTTTTTCGCAAGCACGAAGAGCACGCAGATCTCGAGCACTCCTTTCTTGAACTGGATATTCATGGCATCCCCGCGATAATTCACCTGCAACAAGTTTGTGTTGCATGATATCTTGCACTGCAAGATACCTGATAGTGTTGGGGCGGTTGGATATTAAACTATCTTTTGCCGGTGCGGGACGGATCGCTTCAGGAGATCGCCTGTTCCCGAAAAAATTGCAGGCTGGCCGGGTAGACGTTTTTTTGCACAGCCGTAATTGATCGTAAGCGATCATCTCCTCCGGGGGGCGCCTCGGATGGAGTTCCTCCGAACAGCGTGGAACGATATCAGCACCATCCCGGTGCTACCAAACGGTTAATGCTGTATAATGTATACATTACACATACATCATGCCCAAAGCAAAATCCCTGCCAGCCGGAACTCCCGAAACGATTGCGCCGGCCCGGATCAAGGCCGGCAAGACACCGGCCCGGGAGCCCCGGGCCCCGGTGCAGGTCCTCCGGTCAACAAAACACTGGCTCGACCAGATCGTCGAAGAGAAACAGTTCCGGACCTATGACGAGGCGATCATGTTCCTGATCACGGAACGGCAGCGGCATCTCCCCTCGGATTCCGGGGTATTTTCCGATATGGCCGGGTACGTGTGCGATGGAGAGGATTGATATCGCCATCGTCCTCGACACGTGGGCATGGGTAGAATACTGGAGGGGCAATGCCGGCGTCCGCGATATCGTCGAGGGACCCGGGCAGAAGATCACATCCATGATGACCATCGCGGAACTGGAACGGTTCTATGGCGACGATAAAGAGCGGATGGACCTGATGGTGGAAAAGATCCGGCTCCGGAGCCTTCTCGTCGCCATCGACATCGACATTGCACGAGCGGGAGGAAGAATCCGGAGCAGCATGAAAGAGGGCGGGATTGCTGATGCGATCATCTATGCGACAGCGGTCAGGAATCGTGCGAAGGTCCTGACCGGGGATGCGCATTTCCGGCAATTTCAGGACGTCATTTTTATGGAATGAAAGGGGATCTTTTCCACCCTGATTCTCTAACAGATATTCAGCTCCGGAAAAGTTCCACCTTTCCCGGGGAATTTATCGCATCGAAATGGTTTTCCGGTAACTTTCACTTTCATCCCCTCTTCTCTTATATGCCGGTACACCCAACAACTCTGCGTAACGAATGAAACTCATTCACATTGCCGACACCCACCTGGGCCTTGCAGCATTTTCCCGGCTCGACCCCGGGTCCGGCATGAACCTGCGGGAGAAGCAGATTTACGAGAATTTCCTCAACGCAATCGACGTAATAATCCGGCAAAAACCCGATGTCCTCGTACACGCCGGCGATCTCTTCGATACCGTAAAACCCAAAACCAAAGCCTACACCACCGTCCTCGAAGCACTCGACCGGCTCGGGGACGCCGGTGTCCCGCTCGTCATCATCGCCGGCAACCACAGCATGGTCAAGACCCGGTACACGACAAGCCCGTTCGAGGTCCTCACCTACCACCCGGCAAAGATCCACGCGGCGTACAGGTTCCGATACGAGCACGTGGAGATTGGCGACACGGTCTTCCACCTCATCCCCAATATGCTGAGGCCGGAAGACTATCGGACAGCCTACGACCAGGTGGAACTGAGCACGGACCACGCGAACGTGCTCGTGACCCACGGGCTCGCGGCGGCGATCAGGGACAAACGGCTCGCGACGGTCGCGGAGCACGAGCTCGACAGCACCATCCTCTCGGACCGGTTCGATTACATCGCGCTCGGCCACTACCACCGGCAGTCGCAGGTCGCGGACAATGCCTGGTACTCGGGCTCGCAGGAGTACCTCACGTACGGAGAGATCGCGGACGACAAGGGCGGCCTCATCGTGGACACGGGCTCGCACGCGGTCGAGCGGCTCGTCCTGCCGTGCACGCCGATGGTCGATCTCGGCACGATCAAATGCGAAGGCGTCCACCCGCGGGACATCGCGGACGCGATCATCGCCCGGGTCGGCCTCGAAGACGTCCCGAAATCCGCGATGGCGCAGGTGACCCTCGACGGCCTCCCGCGGGAGCACGGGAAGGGCATCGACATGAAGGCGCTCGCGGGCGTCCGGGAACAGCTCCTCGACCTGAAGATCCGTACCCGGGGGAAGGACGAGGAGCAACCGGTCCCGCTCCAGCAGGACATCCGGATGGTCGACTACCTGCTGGAGTTCTCCTCGTTCCTGGAGAAGCAGCAGCTTTCGGAGATGCAGAAGGCGTACATCGCTACGCACGGCACGGAAGTTCTGAAGGCCGTGATGGAAGAGCACCGGGGGGAAGGGGAGTGATCTCCGGTAACCGGTTCTCCAAATATGCTGAGCAAATTGGGAAATATCCTACTACGGATAACGCTCTAGGGGGCT
>DASPUR010000234.1:0-5314 GCA_035622795.1 Methanoregula sp.
GACGAGGGCAGGGTCCTTCTCCTGCACCAGCTTCATCATCGCCTGGTCGCGCTCGAGGAGCTTGATTGCCGTGAACCGGGCCGGGTACGGGAGGCCTGCCGATTCGCACCCAGGGATAATCTTTCCGAGCCGGTCTTCGATCTCCTTTCCGTACCGGAGAGGAGGGGGAACCGGTCGGTGTTCTGCGAGATCGAGGATCGCGTCGGTGAGGTGCCCGATCCCCTTGCCCCGGATCGCGACCGTCGGGACGACCGGGACCCCGAGGAGCTCCGAGAGCTTCTTGGTATCCACCGAGATCCCCTTCTTCTCCGCAAGGTCGACCTGGTTCACCGCGACGAGGAGCGGCGGGGCGAGTTCGAGGAGCTGGATCGTGAAAAAGAGGTTCCGTTCAAGCGCTGAGGCGTCGATGACATTTACGACGGCGTCCGGGTGCTCGAGCGCGATGAAGTCCCGGGAGACGAGCTCTTCCATCGAGTAGGTGGAGAAGGAGTAGATGCCGGGCAGATCGATGACCCGGATCCGGTGCCCCCGGTGCTGGAGGACTCCCTCAGCACGCTCGACCGTCTTGCCCGGCCAGTTCCCGATGATCTGGTCGACACCGGTCAGCTGGTTGAAGGTCGCGCTCTTCCCGACATTGGCGTTGCCGGCGAGCGCGATCGTGAACTCCGCCTTCCCGGCCGTATCGTCCTTCCGTGGCGGCGTGCAGCCCCCGCACCCTTCGCACCCGCTCACAGCTTCACCCGTTCCGGGGCATCGACGAAGATGTTGTCGGCGATGGCATGGTCGATCGCAAGTTTCGTCCTCCGGACGAGGACCTCGACCGGTCCGTCAAGGGGCGCCCGGTGGGAGACCGATACGGCCGTCCCGAGGGTGAGCCCGAGGTCGGAGAGGCGCTGGACTACGCGGCAGTCCCCCCGGATGAACGCGATCGTTGCTTTCTGGCCGGGTACCAGCTCCGTGACCGGGAGGATCTTCCGTTCCCGGACCGCGGGAGGCTCTGCCGCCTCCTGTTCCGTCCGGCAGGCTTCGCAGGAACTGACGGTCTTGTCGCAGGGGGAGATGGGGCTCCCGTGCGGGCACCGGGCCGGGGCCGCAAGCATCTTGCAGAGGGCGCACTCCGTCTCATCAGAGATCGTGTGCTCCATTTTGCAGGCCTCGTCATGGACTTTGTCCCGGTTTATCCTCAGCACATTGGTTAAGAAGACTTCGAGCAGCCGGTGCCGGCGCTTGATCTTTTCCGCGATAGCATTCCCCGCGGGCGTGAGGGTCGCGCCCTGGTACGGCTCGTACGTCACGAGCCCTTTCTTTTCGAGGCTCTGGAGGGATTCGGTGACGCTTGCCGGCGCGATACTAAGGCATTTTGCGATCGCTGTCGTCTTTGCCGATCCGTCGCGGGCCTGCAGATCGTATATGGATTCGAGGTATTCCTCGATTTGCTCCTGTGCCATCGTACCAGATATTTAGGGCGACCTAAATACATAAAGATTTAGGTTGCCCTAAAAAATTCCGGCAGCCAGGCCGCGGTTACCCGGGAGCGGTCCGCGCCGTTTTTCCGGACCGGGATTTTTCCCGGCACGCGTTCGTTCTTTCTCGGGTTCCCGGCATTATAGTAACTCCGGGGTTCAATTATCGCCATTATCCTCCAAATAATCGCCCCTTCCATGCTCCGAATATAAGAGCCCGCGGGCGGGGATGGTAGAGCAGGCGGCCACAAGGGACCGGCGCCTGCGCCAGACACGCGGGCGGCACGGTCCCGGCCGGACAACCCGGTACCGGCCCGCACGTGCCGGGCCGAGGGGCATCCTGCCCCGGTACCGGACACCAGGGGAGACCATGAAGACAAAACCACACAGGCTCTGCGCCATCGGCATCCTGCTGCTTGTACTGATCCTGCCGGCAGCCGTTGCCGCTGCCGACAGCAGTTCGACGAGCTCAACGGGTTCGTCGACCAGTTCCACCAGTTCGACCAGCACCAGTTCATCAACCGGTTCGACCAGCACGACAGATGCTGCCTCCCTCGTCTATGTCTCGAACGTGACCATGGACCCGGGGGAGCTGTACCCTTACGAAGAAGGGACGATCACCATCACGCTCGAGAACGGAGGCTCGACAGCTGTCGGCCTCACGGACCCCACGATCATCAGCAGCAGGGTCCATATCGTAAACGAGGACGACTGGAAGACCATGACCTACATCGGGGCCGGGTCCACGATCTCGTACTCGTTCCGGATCACGGCGGACGCACCGGACGGCACGGACTTTGCCCTCTTCACGGTGGGGACCAAGGGCGGGGGGAGCGTCCACTTCCCGCTCGTCATCAGGGTCAGTTCGGAAGGGATCCGGGCCTGCATCTCCGTAAAACCGGACTCGTTCACCCCGTCAGCGGACGAAGCGGTCAACCTGAGCATCGCCAACCCCCGGGACGGGGAGGTAAAAAACCTCCTCATCACGCCATCCGGTGACGGGATCGCGGTCAGCCCTTCCGAGAAATATATCGGCTCGCTCGACGCGGAGAACACGGTCGACGTGCCGTTCACGGTGACTGCCGGGCACGCCGGCAACCTCACGTTCCATGTCAGCTACGAGATCGGGGACTCCCCGCACACCACGGACGTCGTCCTTCCCATAACATTCGGTGAGGACAAGACCGCGGCGGTACCCGTGCTCAACAATGTCGCCCTCACGTCAAAGGGCTCGTACTTCGACCTGACCGGGGACATCACCAACGCCGGGATCACGGACGCCAAAGGCCTCGTGGTCAGCGTGGGCTCCCCCGCCGCCGGGACCGGGACATACCCGCAGTATGCGATAGGCAGCCTTGCTTCCGATGACTCGGGGAGTTTCGAGCTCACGTTTTCCGCTGGCGATCTCTCTTCGGTCCCCGTCCTGCTGAGCTGGAAGGATTCGGCCGGCGACGATTACACGGAGGAGAAGGTCCTCGACCTCAGTTCCTCAGCGGGGAACGCCCCGGCCGGCGCCGGGACCGGGAGCACGGCATCGGGGACCGGGACCACCGGCACGGGTGGTTCCGCCTCCTTCTCCGGTGCGGGCGGCCCGCCCGACATGGGCGGCATGGGCGGGCCGGGCGGGTCCGGGGGACCCCAGGGGAGCGGCACGAGCCTCTTTTCGGTGAAGGGCGGGGGGATCAGTTCGTTCTACCCGCTGATCGCCGGGGGTATCCTCTGCGTCGCCGGCATCGTCCTGTGGAAGAAGCGGAAGTGGCTCTCGCAGAAACTGAAGCGGCAGTGACGGGGGACCAATGACAGAACTCCCTCTCATCCGTCTTGCCGGCGTCTCGAAGGTCTACCACCTGGAGAGCGGGGATTTCGTAGCGCTGGACCACGTCAGCCTCGATATCGGGGAGAACGAGTTTGTGGCGATCATGGGGCCGAGCGGGTCCGGGAAGTCGACGATGATGAACCAGCTCGGCATCCTCGACGTCCCGAGCTCGGGCAGCCTGTATATCGACGGGAGGGACGTGGCCGGTATGACGAGTCTCGAGCGGACCCGGATGCGCCGGGACGCGATCGGGTACATCTTCCAGAAGTTCTACTTGATCCCGCTCCTCTCTGCCTACGAGAACGTGGAGTACCCGCTCATCCTGAAGTACAAGAAGCGGGATACGACCGGCAAAGCGTCCGGGATCCTCCGGCAGGTCGGGTTCGACGACGCCCTGAGCGCCCACCGCCCGAACCAGCTCTCGGGCGGCCAGCAGCAGCGGGTGGCGATCGCCCGGGCCCTGGTCAACGACCCGAAGATCCTCCTCTGCGACGAGCCGACCGGCAACCTCGACCGGAAGACCGGCCACGCGATCATGGACATCCTCACCGGGCTCCACGGGCGGGGGAAGACGGTCATCATCGTCACCCACGACCCGAAGATCGCGGAATACGCCCACCGGACCATCACGCTCGAGGACGGGAGGATCGCGGCATGATCCGGGACATCTTTTTCAACCTCTCGGTACGGAGCGTCCGCCTGAATTTCCTCCGGTCGGTCCTCGCATCGGTAGGGATCGTCATCGGCGTGGTCGCCATCTCCGCGATGGGGATGCTCGGCACGAACATGCAGCTCGAGGTCAAGGACCAGCTCTCGGCCGGGGCGAACACGATTGTCATAACGGCAGACGCCGTCAGGATGGGCCCGCCGGGTTCGGCCCCGGTATCCTCATCCTCAGCTTCCGGGGTAACCAAGAACGAGCTCGCGAAGATCAAAGCTGCCGCAGGCGAGAACAGCTCGGCGATCATCACGCTCTACAGCACCAATACCGAGTTCGTTCTCGGGTCTGTCCCGGGACGGGGATCGGTGTACGGCCTCGACCCGGACGATATCACGAAGTTCCTGACCATCGAGAACGGGACGAACATCGTGGGGATCAACGATGCCCTCGTAGGGTCGTCGATCGCGTCCAACTTCAACCTCAAGATCGGGAGCAGGATCAAGCTCGGGTCCGAATCGGACAGCTCCCGGCCGGTCGTAAAGATCGTCGGGATCTTAAAGGAGCGCGGGATGGCCGGGGACAATGTCAACACCGACAACGCGATCGTGGTCTCGAAGGACTGGTACACCAACCAGTACGGCGGGAAGGACACGTACAGCCAGGTGAACGTGGTCGTGAAGAACATCGACAACATCACCCAGATCGAATCGGCGATAGACGAGAAGGTCAATACCGACAAGAAGACTCCCGCCGTGAGGATCTCCGACTCGAGCTCCCGGCTCGCGACAATCACCTCGTCTCTCGAGACCATGACCACCTTCATCCTCGCGATCGGCGCCATCTCGCTCGTGGTCGCCGCGACGAGCATCTTCAACGTGATGATGATGTCGGTGAACGAGAGGGTGCAGGAGATCGGGATCCTCCTCTCCATCGGGACGGAGCGCGGGGAGGTGCGGAGGATGTTCCTGTACGAGGCGCTCATCCTCGGTCTCCTCGGAGCAGGGGCCGGGGGCCTCATGAGCCTCCTCATCGGCTGGTCGGTGGTGAACGCCATGATCGGGACAACGGCGTACTTCTTCCTGCCCGAGAGCATCGTGTACGTCCCCGCCGGCATGCTGGTCGGCATGGTCGTCTGCATCGCATCGGGGCTCTACCCTGCGTGGCGGGCGTCGAACATGGACCCGATCGATGCGCTGAGGAGCGAATGAGCATGTCCGCGGCGGATCCACGGCCACCTCAAGCCATTGAAGCGTGCCGGGATGTGGTACGGATGTAGCCCGGTGCTGCGGATCGGTTCCGTAACGCCAGACCCGGCGGGGCAGCCGGAGACGGATAACGCAGAGCAGGATGTCTCGGGAGAGAGCAGGGCTATCT
>DASPUR010000235.1:0-5832 GCA_035622795.1 Methanoregula sp.
CCGGTAAAGTCATCACGTACCGTGTCGCCCGGCCCTTTTGCTCTATCCTGATAAGACCGAGATCCGTCATCCGGGCGAGTTCCTTTATGGCAGCCTGCCGGTCCGCAGGTTTTCTAAACCTATCGGTTTCGATGGGTCAAAAATCCGGGTCTGTGGGACTTACGGGGACCGGGCTACAGGAATTGTCCCGCTGAATTGTTCCCACCCAAATATTTTCTTAGGTTATCTTTATCTCCTCAATAAAAACATCCTAATGCGTGGTGCAAACATGGACACACCCCTGGAAGGTACTGCAACGGGGACCCTGAAATCAGGACCCCCCGATTCCCTTGAAGTGAATGTCACGCTGAACCCGGCCCCGACGGCCCTGGCTGGTCCCACCCCGACCCCTGCCGCTCCAGCTGATCCGTCACCGGACCCGGATCCGAGTCCGGGATGGAAAAAAGCCGGCATCGGATTTATCCTCGTCTCAGTTCTCTGGGTTGCCGGCTGCGTCCTCTTCCCATCGTACTCTGCGTTCACGGTGCCGGTCCAGTGGTTCTGGATAATCAATATCGTGATCTTTGCAGTCGATGGCATTGCGATCGGGTACTGCCTCCGGGGAACACGCCTCGGGATCCTCATCAACGAACAGCGGTCAATGAGCCTGTCCCGGTTGCAGGTTGCCTTCTGGACGCTCCTCGTCCTCTCGGCACTCTTTACCATGATCGCGGTACGGATCCGGATGGGGGTCAGCGACCCGGTCAACATCTTTGTCGACGAACATCTCTGGGCTGTGATGGGGATTTCTCTGGGGTCGTTTGCCGGGAAATCGGCCATCATGGGACAGAAAAGAGGGACCGATCCGGGTTCGGGTTCCCAGGTAACCCGTTCGGTCCAGATGACCGCGCTCAGGATGAATAAGACCACCACGGAAATCCTGAACAACTATTCCATCGGCGTACTCTTCGCTCACCGGTCCATTAAAGAAGCGTCCTTTACCGATATGTTCAAGAGCGAAGAGGTCAGCAACAAAACGGTTGTAGACCTCGGCAAAGTCCAGATGTTCCTTTTTACCGTCATCACCGTCGCGGCCTATGCCGGCGCTATCTGGACGCTGTTCCTGCATGCGGATATGGGCTCGGTCTCCGGACTCCCGCCCCTCTCCGACGGTTTTGTCGCGCTCCTCTTCGTGAGCCACGCCGGGCTTATCGCAAACAGCGCGACCACGGCAACACCGGTGCAGAACTAAAACTCTTTTTTTCTGCTTATACCAGGTTATCCGGGATCAGTGCTGCATCTCGATGAGCACCGGGCAACCGGAAATTAAATTACCAGGCACGGGATTCTCATCCCGCTTCCGGTAAGCGGCCCGGACATCACTCCCCCTCGTCCGCCGGCCCGCCGCAGCAGGACCCCTCGTCCCCGCCGCAGCTGCACTCCGTGTCCATGTCCTTTCCCCGGAGGGCCGCACGGATCATCGCCCAGGCGCACCCGACCCCGCTCTGCACGGCAATCGCCTGCACCGGGCAGTTGAGGGCGCAGGCCCCGCACTCCATGCAGGCGGACGGGCGGGAGAGCACCGCGTGGTCCGGGCCCTCGGAGAAGACCGCGTGCGGGCAGACCTGCGTGCAGCGCCTGCAGTTGATGCAACGGTCCGGGAAGTATTGCAGGCTGGTCCCGGTGTACGAATTAAAGAATCCTGACGGATTCTTCTCCTTCTCGGGGTTTTGTGAAACCCCTCGCAAGTCGAAGAGCGTCTGATGACCCTCTTCTCCTCCTCGAATCCCGCTTTGCGGGGTTCTTCGGAACATCAGATCACCCCGAGGAGACGGGCGATGCCCAGCGTGATCCCTGCGACCGACCCAATCCCCGCCATGAGCGCCATGACCGGGACGTACCGGAAGATCTCCTTTTTCACGCCGGTCCGGGACGTAAACGTCGTCGAGCCGGTAAAGTTCAGGGCAACGTACGAGACCCCGGCGGGAATGAGGAGGAGGGGGATGACCCCGGCGACGGCCGCCGCCCAGGCCGGCAGCCCGGGAGTCCCTGCAAACACGACGGCGAACGGGACCGCGGTCACGGCGCCGAGGACAAACCCTTTTGTCGAGAAATCGGCGGTCGGGAGGATTGGGAGGAGCGCCGGAAAGAGGGCCGTGCCGGCAAGCACGGCTGCGACCGGTGCCAGGGCCGCAACCGGGCCGGCGAAGAAGTACAGCGCTGCTGCCGCAACGGCCATGGGGAGCGCGGTATGGACGAATTCCACCGGGATAAGGACGAGCCGGTCCCGGAGCGGGAACTCCACGCGGCGCATCGCGGGCGTTGCCGTGCGGGTCTTCAGGTACGCCGGCAGGTCCCGGGCCCGGACCGGGCCGTACTCGACGGTGAACCCGGAATTCCGCAGCACCTCCGGCCACGACACTCCAGGGGCCCCGAGCTGGGGCACGATGATATTCCGGTGGCTGACAACCGAGTCGAGGCCGGAAGAACGGATCCGGCGGACCAGTTCCGCCGACCCGAACGTCCCTTTCCCCGCGGCGCACCAGACGTTGATCCCTTTGGTGTCAAGCACGAGGATCCAGGCATCGGTACCTGCAAGCGCCGACCGGAGAGCGTCGAAGCTGAGCGTGTAATTCGCCGAGGCAAAGACCGGCGCCCCGTCATCCGGGCTGCCGAGCCGGTACAGGCCGGGCTCCACCCGGTGCCCTCCTCGGTCCCATCCCCAGCGGGCAAGGACGTGGTCGAGCCGGTCGGCCGGCAGGATGATGCCCGTTGTTGTGCGAATCCCTTCCGCAGGCCGGGCATCGGTTGTGCATGTGCACGATGGCGCCTTGGGGCCGGGGGAGCATGTGCAGGTCTGTTTCTGGTCCACGTTTTCCACCAATTCAAATTTTTCTGAATTACCATGCTCGTGGCGAGATTATATATCTATGCATTTCAGAATATTTTGAAATGGCACGCACAAAACGGACCTGCTGCGGAACAAAGATCCTGAACGGGCCGGGAGGGAAGGAGCCGGAGATCCCGGCGCAGATCCAGAACGATCTCGATGAGCGCGGGGGATTCGATGCACTCGCCGGCCGGATCCCATCACCCGCGGAACTCGAAGAGAAGAGCCGGGTGCACCACGCGCTTGCCGACCCGCTCCGGCTCACCATCCTCCACCTGGTCCGGGACCAGCCGCTCTGCGTCTGCGTCATCAACCGGTTCATGCGCCTCCCGGGCCCGAAGCTCTCCTACCACCTGAATATCCTCAAAGAGGCCGGCCTCATCGGGGGCGAATACCAGGGGAACTGGATCATCTACTCGCTGACAGAAACGGGCCGGGAATATCTCCGGTAAGACCGGTCCCGGGTAGTGCACGGGATTTTCACCCGCGGTTTTTTTCCCGGGCCGCGGGAGTGCTGTCTTCAGGATAAAAAAAATGAACCGGTAAAATCCCCGCCGGGCCTGCGGTCCCGCCGGCCTTCCGGTTTTTCCTGCCCGTTTCCTTTATAACCCCTCCCTGAAACATCATTACGTACACACGCCCATGAGAAACGAGCGCGCCCTCTCCGATACGGTCTCCGTCATCTTCGTCATCATCCTCGTCATCGCGCTCGCGATCCTCACCGCCGCCGCTGTTTTCGGCCTCGCGATCTTCCAGCAGAAGTCCGCCTTCATCGCCCCCAACTTCAGCCACGAGGCCGTCACGGGTAAAGACGTGATCCGGGTCTTCAACCGGGGCGGTGACACCGCGTACCTCAACCTGAGCGAGCCCGTCCTCTACCCGATGAGCGTGTACGTGGACACGAACTTCGGGATCTTCCGCGCCCTGCCGGTCAACGACGTCGACAAGTTTGCCCCGGGCACGACCTTCTACCTCTACTACAACCAGTCCACGGGACTTTTCAACATCACCGACAACCCCGCGGGCCTGAACGTCGCGGCCGCCAGTTTCCCGAACGGGGTCACCGGCGTCCACCTCATCGACGAGCACGCGCACCTCATGATCGCCCAGTGGGGCATCCCGGGAATCCAGGCGGCCGGCCTCTCCGTCATCTCCGTCACCCCGAACTTCGGGTACAATGACTCGCTTACCGTCGCCCTCTCCATCACGGGTACCGGGTTCTACCCCGGGACCGTGGTCTTCCTGAACCGGACCGGTTCTGCCCCCATCGCGGCAACGGGCGTGCTCGTCGTCAACTCCACCCTCCTGAACTGCACCGTGACCATAACCCATGTCCCGGCAGGGCAGCTGAACGTCGGCGCGACCGTGCCGGACGGGAGGACGGCGCTCCTCGCCGCCGGTTTCACCGTCAACCAGGCGCTCCCCGCGCCCACGGTCACCGCGGTCAGCAACGCGACCGGCAGCCGGGGCTGGCCGCTCCTCGAGACGATCACCGGCACCAACTTCGTGAGCAGCTCGACTTCGAAGCTCAACCGGACCGGCGCCCCGGACATCCCCGCGACCAGCTGCACGTTCGTCTCGGCCACCTCCCTCCGGTGCACGTACGACCTTACCGGCGTAGCGGCAAGCCCGCCCGCGTACAACCTCGTGGTGATCAACCCCGACGGGAAGATGGCGCAGCGGGCGGGTGCAGTGACGATCAACAGCCCGGCTCCCGCAATTACGAGCAGCACCCCGGCAACCGGCGCCGAGGCCGCGACGGTGAACATCACGAACCTCGCGGGCACCGGCTTCCAGCCGGGCGCGGTGGTCACGTACGCCAACGGGTCGACAACGATCCCGCTCACGGGAGTCGTTGTCGTCTCGTCCACGAAGATTACGGGAACGCTCACGATCCCCAGCCTCGCCCCTGCCGGCCCGTACAGCATCACGGTGCTGAACACGGACGGGCCGTCCGGGACGAAGGCCTCGGCGTTCACGGTCACGAGCAACGCCCCGACCGTGACCGGTATCACCCCCACGAACGCGAACCGGGGCTGGCCGGTCGCCATCACGAACCTTGCCGGCACCAACTTCCAGCCGGGGGCGACCGTGAAGCTGAACCGGACCGGCTATGCCGATATCCCCGGGACCGGCGTCACGGTGGTCACCGCGACCCAGATAACCTGCACGTTCAGCCTGGCCGGCGTCCAGGCCGGCGCATGGAACGTGGTGGTGACGAACCCCGACGGGAAACAGGGCATGCGGGCGAACGGGTTCACGGTAAACGGCCCGACGCCCACAATCACGAGCAGCACGCCGGCAACCGGTGCGCAGGCCGCGACGGTCAGCATCACGAACCTCCGGGGCACCGGTTTCCAGCCGGGAGCGATCGTGACCTACAACTCCGGCGCGACCTCGATCCCGCTCACCGGCGTGACCGTGGTGAACGCGACCTCGATCACCGGGACGCTCACCATCCCGGACTTCGCCCCCGCCGGATCGTACAGCGTCACCGTGACCAACACCGACGGCGGGAACGTCACCCGGGCCGCCACGTTCACGGTCACGAGCAACACCCCGACCGTGACGGGCATCGCCCCGGCGAATGCGAACCGGGGCTGGCCGGTAGGTACGACCATTACCGGCACCAATTTCCAGGCCGGTGCGACCGTCAAGCTGAACCGGACCGGATACGCCGACATCCCCGCAACCGGCGTCACGGTGGTCTCCGCAACATCGATCACCTGCACGTTCAGCCTCGCCGGCGTCCAGTCGGGCGCGTGGAACGTCGTGGTGACGAACCCCGACGGGAAGCAGGGGATGCGGGCGAACGGCTTCACGGTGAACGCCCCGACCCCGACCCTTACCGGCAGCACGCCGAACACCGGGGCGCGGGGTGCGACGGTGACCATCACGAACCTTGCGGGCACCGGCTTCCAGCCGGGAGCGATCGTGACCTACAACTCCGGCGCGACCTCGAT
>DASPUR010000236.1:0-2020 GCA_035622795.1 Methanoregula sp.
GCCTCGTCCTTCGGTACTGCGGGAGCGTACGCTTGCTTCAGCGTGAACTCGTGTACGGCCGTGGCTTTCGTACGAGGTGCCAGGCCGAACATGCGAACGGGTGCCGGCGGTGCCGGGCCTGCGGTCACGGGTCTTGTGATAAAATCCCGGATGTACGGGCAGGCATGGCCCTGGCCAGCGGGTCAATGGCGATGGTGGAAAAGGGTGTCGGGTGCTCCCGTACTGCGGGCTGCACAGACTGCAGCAATCCCACAGCCGGACGAACGGTTTTCCGGGAGGGCCTCCGGCGTGCCGGTGAGGATGTATGGCTCCTCTTCTTCCGGCCCGCTCCCGGCGACCAGGCGCCGGACCCTCCATCCCATCCCGGAGAGGAGCACGCAGATCCCGACCACGGTGAAGACGGCGAACGCCTGTGCCTGCTGCACGGGGTTCTCCGGCCCGGTGGCCTCTCCTGTCGTCGCTCCTGGTGGTTCGTTCGACATGTGATTATCCAATGAAAGATGAATCCCGTTATATATTTATTGGTTTTATGTGCGTCGAAATAAAGTTCGACAGGTATTCCGGCCGCGTGATTCGGCCGGATTGGTCCGGTCCGGTGGGCTGGGGTTTGGGAGCGCGAAGGGCGGTGGGGAGGGACCGCGGGCCCTCAAAAATGATGACGGAAGTCCGGGCTCATCCAAGGATCCGGGCAGATGTTCCCGATGAGGGTGACGATGCACCCGGCATCCGCACGATTGAACAGGCCAGGTCCGGCAGATTGTTCCCTGTTTTACCATCTCAGGTTTTGGGCAAAACGTGTAAAATCTCTTCTTTTAGTTTTGGAAGATCATTTTTTGCCGTATTCCATATTTCATCGAGATCGATACCGAAATACCGGTGAACGAGCAGGTGGCGCATGGAAATGATGTCTTTTTTAGGGAATTTCCGGATGAGCTTCCTGGAATTCCGGGGATACTCCGTTCGCGGCTTCACCGATAATCTGGATATGGTACAGAATCCAGACCTGAAGAAGATCTGATCCGGTAAAACTCTCTTTATCTGCGGGAAGTTTGCCGGTGATCCGGTCGATTGCCTCGATGATATCGGCGAGGCGGTCCGGATCACGTCTCATAAGGGAACAGCTTCCTGGAGGACCGCTTCGCGGATCCGGTTTTTCAGGCCATGGACCGACGCGACATCTACGCTGCATCCGAGAAGATCGGAGAGCTCCCTCTGGAATGCCGCGTGCGTCAGGAGGGATGCGCCCGGAGGGAACTCGACAAGGAAGTCGATATCGCTTCCTTCCCCGGCTTCGTGCCGTGCGACCGAACCGAAAATACGAATATCCCGGATCCCGAACCGGGCTGCCAGCTCAAGGATTCCGTCCCGCTTTCCCGCAATTCTCTGGTAAAGATCCATGACCGGCGTTTTCCTATCACAGTGGTGGATGGCCGGAGTTATTAATGCATTGACAAATCCCGGGGATCCGGTATAGATCCGTGCCGCGTCCGGCCGGTTTTTTTTGCCGGGCTCGCGGAGGAACCGATAGACCGGGGGGTCCTCCTCCGGGTTGAGCACTCTCTTTCGAAGATTATTACCCATTTGATTGAAATTTTTACTTCTCCCTCGCCATCTGCCCGAACACCTCATGGATCTTCACCATCGCAAGGGTGTCGAGCTCGCAGTACCGGAGCATCTCCCCGCGCTTCCGTGCACATTCTTCCGGCGTAAATTTTCCCCGCGCCATGTATGCGAACGTGACCAGGGCGTCCTCGCCATTCGCAATGGGCAGTCCCTCGTAGGTCATCTCCGGCACCAGTACCGGGAGGACGACTTTTATCGATCTGCTGCCCCGGAATTCCGGGTGATCCACGCACTTTGCGCACTCGAGAAGATCAACGATCCTGGTGATGATGGCAGTCAGCGGAACCTTCAGTTCGGGATAGCGGTCGACGAGGCCCCTGATCACCTGGGACTCGTACCTGCTGTAGCTGAGCACGGAGCCATTCCCGTCAAGGTCCCGGATCAGCTGCTCCGCAAG
>DASPUR010000237.1:0-12588 GCA_035622795.1 Methanoregula sp.
TCCCGTACACCAAGCCCTGCCACGGGACGTACCTGCTTAAGATAGAGGACGCCGATGAGGCGGACCGGGTCCGGAAGACCGCGCGGAAGAAGAAATAGATATGACCGGCCGACTTTGTAACAATCGTACCAGCGAGGCCTCCGTCGAATTTGAGTGGGTGACCCCCTCTCTCCTCAAGGAATGCGTTGCATCCTTTCGACTTCGAGTCAAGACTGGCTCTTCAGCCCTCGAAGAATGCTTTGCATTCTTCTACGACCTCCTTTCAGTTGGTCCCCAGAGTGGGAGGCAGCGAAGAGGCTTTGCCTCTTCTCGATTACGCAGTCTGATGACAGCTCAATCAGTCCACGAGGCAAGCCCCCTTGACCCCCAATTTTTGTGTACAACCATGTTCCACGGAGCGAGGGTCGATGAGACCCCGAGCGCCCGTGGCTCTCTCGCGATCTCTGCAGAGATGGTTAAGGTCTCATCCCAAAACAGAATGGCCATGATATTCAGGAGTTTTCCGAATCTTGGCGATGGGAAGAGGGAGTTCGGAAGGAGAAACAGAATTTGTAGAACTCAGGAAATTTACCTATGAAACGACAATGGCTGGTCCGGTACTCCGAGATCTTCTTAAAGTCCGATCCGGTGCGGCGCCGGTGGGAGAACGTCCTCATCGCCAACATCACCGCGGTCATGCCCGGCATCCATGTCCGGAACGAGCGGGGCAGGATCTGGCTGGACGGGGACGTGAAACCGGATCTTCTGAAGAATGTCTTCGGCATCGTCTCGTTCTCGGAAGTCGAGCACGGGAAGCTTGACGAGATGCCCGGGTTCCTCACCGACTTCTGCCGGAGGCACGGGATCGAAGCAGCAAAGAGCTTCGCCCTCCGGATCAAGCGCGTGGGAAAGCACGATTTCACGTCCGCGGAGAAGGCGGTCGAGTACGGCAGCATCATCCGGGAAGCGTTCCCCCACATTTCGGTCGATCTCGATAATCCGGAAAAGGAGATCTTCATCGAGATCCGGGCAAACGAAGTGTATCTGTTCGATAATGTGACAAAGGCGGTCGGCGGCCTTCCGCTCGGGGTCGAAGGGACGCTCGTCGCCCTTGTCTCGGGCGGGATCGATTCGCCCGTTGCCGCGTGGATGATGATGAAACGGGGGTGCAAAATTGTCCCAATCTTCGTCGCTCTCGAAGAGTTTCTCGATGATACAACGCTTGCACGGGCGCAGCGGGTCGTCGATGTCCTCAAAAAGTTCCAGCCGGGGATAGAACTGGTCGTGATCCGGGACGGTTATCTTGCCGCGGCAAAGCGCGAACTCGTGCAAAAGCACAACGAGAAGTACACCTGCCTCTTCTGCAAGCGGCGGATGTACCGGATCGCAACAGCATTTGCTGAGAAGATCGGCGCGATGGGCATCGTCACCGGGGAGTCCATCGGGCAGGTCGCGAGCCAGACCCTGGACAACCTCCGGGTGCTCGACGATGCCGCAGAAATGCCGATGTACCGGCCCCTCATCGGCTTTGACAAGGAGGATGCCCTTAAGATAGCGCGAGAGATCGGGACCTTCGGGGCCTCCACTTCCAAAGCGTCCGGGTGCGGGGCAGTGCCATCGATGCCGTCAACGGCCGCGAAGCTGGAGAAGATCAGGGAGATCGAGGCCGGACTCGCGGCGACGGCGATGGAATTGCCGGTGCCGAAAGCGTAAAAACGTGACCCGGTCCCGATCCGTCGGGATCTCCGGTTGGACCCGGTGGTTTATGTATTGGGCCCTGGTATCTTTTTTAGGATCTGCCTGCCGCAACGCTGGCGGCCGCTGCTGCGAAGACCAGTCCGTTCTGGATCCGGATACCTTCAGTGAAGGATGAGACCGCTTCGTCGGCGGATTTGCCCGGGCACCGGAACCCCAGTTCCGTGCAGGAGGGCAGGATATGCCAGTACAGGAACTTCTGCCGGAACCGGTCGGTGTCCCGGAAGAACCCGAACCCCAGCGTACCGTAGGTCACAGTCCCTCCGCTTCCGCCCGGGCATACTCCGAAAAGACCGGGTTTGTTGTGTAATCGTAGAAGTGGGCGAGGCTGCCGGCCGTGTCCAGCGAGGCACGGGCACGCCGGAGCCGGCTGATCATCTGGTTCGTGTCGAGCCAGAGCTCCGCGAGCTCTTCCCGGGAACCGTACTCCACATCCGCATCGATGTTCCTGCCCTGCTGGAAGAAGAACCGGTCGTGCAGGTGCAGATGGTTCTTCAGCTTGGCAGCTGAACGGTCGAGATCGTCGATGAGCGTGACGATCTCGGAAAGATTTATCTGGATTTTACGCCGGAAATCCCGGCGTTTATCCTGGTCGGCAGTCTTCTGCATCGTAAATAATAATTATCGTGTATGCATATAAGGAATATTTTTGCGGCAAATTTAGGAAAAAATATGATTGCTGTGCATACAAGCAGAGAGCCAGAGAGGAGCCGTTCCGGAAATACCGTCGTGGAAGAAAGATATATCCCGGCCTTGCAGGGGACTGTCTTTTCACTGATCCGGCGGAAAAAAGAGATCGCTTCAGCGATTCCGCGGAGCGTGCCTGTGCGATCCGGCCGTTCCAGCGGACACGACCATGAACAATCCGGCGGCTTCACAGCGGCTTATCGGTGATCGTAATCCCGGCAGCAACCATCCGGGCCCGGATCATATCCGCAACTTCGAACTGTTTCTTCGCCCGGAGCTCGGCCCGGATCTCTTCGAGCACGCTCAATGGGGCGCTTGTCTCCCGGAGGAAGTTGATCCCGAGGATCTCCCCGAATTCGCGGAGGGCCCCGAGGTCCCCGGCTGTCGCGAGCTGCTGAATGGCCGCGAGGGCCGCCGGAGTGTTCAGGTCCGCGTCCATGGCATCGGTGAACGCTTTTCTTCCGGCGGGATCCGGGCCCTTGTCCACGGTCGCGACTGCCCGTATGTGTGCAAGTGCCTTCTGTGCGTTTTGGAACCCCTCGTCCGTTGCCTGAAGCGGAGAGCGGTAATGGGAGAGGAGGATGAAGGTCCGGATGACGTCACGCTCCCAGCGCGCAAGGGCATCCCGGATCGTGATGAAGTTGCCCAGCGACTTCGACATCTTCTCTCCCGCAACGGTCAGGAACCCCGTGTGCATCCAGTACCGGACCATCGGGTGTTTCCCTTCGAGCGACTCCATCTGGGCAATCTCGGCCTCGTGGTGGGGAAAGATGAGGTCCAGCCCGCCCCCATGGATGTCGTACTGCTGCCCGAAATACTTCTCCGAG
Source organism: Methanoregula sp. (assembly GCA_035622795.1). Taxonomy (GTDB): domain Archaea; phylum Halobacteriota; class Methanomicrobia; order Methanomicrobiales; family Methanospirillaceae; genus Methanoregula. Next base: position 3,249 of record DASPUR010000237.1, read on the forward strand.
ATTGCCGTGTCTTCGATATGCCAGCCCGGCCTCCCCCTGCCCCAGGGGGAGTCCCAGGTGTACTCGCCGTACTCCCCGAACTTCCAGAGGGCGAAATCTTCCGGGTTGTGTTTGGTGGAGCAGGAGACCCGGCTGACCCGGTTCGTGGTATCCTGCTTTGAGAGTTCCCCGTTCCGCGGGAAGGTATCGATGTTGAAGTACACGCCGGTCTCCGTGATGTAGGCTGCTCCCTTCTCAAACAGCCGCCCGATCTGGCCGATGATCTCCGGGATGTGCGTGGTAGCCCGGGCATAATGGCTCACCCCGTCGATACCGAGTGCCCGCATGTCCCGGAAATATTCTACCTCGAACTTCCGTGCAACTGATGAAGGAGATGCGCCATCGGCTTTCGCCCGGTTCAGGATCTTGTCGTCCACATCCGTGATATTCTGGAGATAGAAGACCTCGTTCCCGGTCCAGCGGAGGTATTTTGCAAAGACGTCGAAGACGACGTAGGTCCGTGCATGGCCGATATGGGAATAGTCGTACACGGTCGGGCCGCAGACAAAGAGGGCGGCCCTTCCCGGGTACCGGGTCTTCAGCGGTTCGATCGATCGCGACAAGGTACTATACAGCTGCATGGTCTTCCAATCCTCTCCAACGCCGGCGGAGGGAGTCGAACCCCCGGACATCCGCTTTGCAGGCGGAGGCATTTAACCGTTCTGCCACACCGGCTCTTCCTTGTAGTATATCGTTCCGGCAGCAATCCCGGTTCATCGGGATGCCGGCCTTGTGCATGGCAACGCGGGCAGTTACTGCCTCTTCACCGGCAAAAACCGGATCAATCCGCGGTTCTTTGCCGCGTTCCACACCATACCACATCTCCGGCCTATAAAATAGAAACGGCGGTACCGGTAAGATTTGCCGCAAGCTCCAAAAAACGGCACCATGGTACTGGTACCGCAACCATTGTACCGGGGGCAGCTCTCGTCTTTGCTGCACACAGGCGGCAGTTCCCCGGACTTCGGGTCCGGACTGCATCTCCGGCCCGCGGGTTCATGGTCCCGGGCCGGGGCCGGAAAGGCGCGGGCAGGCCCGGTCAAGGTGCTTTGGCCAGCCCCACCGCCGGCCTAGTTTCCGCTATCCACCCGCACGGTGCCCGGGCGCCTTTCGGCCTGGGGGCTGCTCCCTTCGGACGGACAGCGCCCGGACAAATCTCTTGTTCCTGTTCGACCTGTACCTTTCAGGATTTTCGGAGCAATGTGCCTGATCCGAACATATCCCGGTGTGCTCCTGATGACCTCCCCCTCTCTCCGGTCACTGCGGATCAGGATGCCGGTGATCTCTTCCATGCTTCCCGGCCCGATGATTCAGCCCCGCGACAGGTCCGGAAGGATTTCCTTGCGTTCACCGCTTCGATCCCGATCCCGGTATCACCTCCCCGTTACCGGTGCGTGTGGCGGGGGAAGTATTAGAGAACCGCAAAGGAGCAATTCCTGTCGCCAGCTATCTGGTTTACGCACCGATGCGGCAAAGGGCCTTTGCCACTTCCGATGCCGCGATGGACGCGGCAAGAGTTACCGGTTTCCCCGGAACAATATAGCCCTGAAGTCCCATCTGTATTCTGCTGAAGAATAAACCATGACCGGAATACGAATATGGCCGGCCCGCGGGACCGGGGGAAGCGAGGATGAAAGGACCGGAACGCCACGAGGCCCGGATTTCACGAGCCCGCCAGTCTGTGTAAGGAAGCATACGACACGACGGGAATCAATACCCCGTTTCTCCCAACGCGAGGTGCCGCTCTGCCCGGACGAGACCCTGCCCCCGGCGCTTTTTGTCGAGGGAAACGCACGATTTGTCTCCCGGGCAGAACTCGAACGGGATGAATGGCGGGACAAATGACAGAAAGGCTGCCCGGTGCGAAACCGGGTCCCCCGGTTCAGGTTGGATTCGGGCCGAGCGCCGCCATGAACCGGTCGCGTATCTCCGCTGGACCAAGCGGGATATTTTTCACGTCCGCATTGCCGGGCCGGATCCGGGCGTGGATGAACGCAGGGCCACGCCCTTCCGATGCGCCGAGCGCCACCTCGAGCTCCCACGGTTCGTGCACCGTCCAGGTCTCCACAAAGCCCGCCGCCATTGCCATGAGCCGGAGATCGGCAGTGTCGCCTCCCGGGCGCGGCTGGTTGCCGGTGCTCCCGAAGACCCCGTTGTCGAGGGCGACGATGGTAAGGTTCGCCGGGCGGGCAGCGGCGATGACCGGGAGCACCGACGAGCCCAGCAGGCTGCCGTCACCATCGAGCACGACGACCTGCCGGTCCGGCCGCACGGTCGCGATGCCGAGGCCGATGGAGGAAGCCTGCGTGTAGCTGCCGAGCATGTAGAAGTTCTCCGGCCGGTCCCCCGCGGCGTACAGCTCCTTGGACGGGACCCCGATGTTCGAGACGAGCACCTGGTCCGTGACCGCCGCAGCGACTGCCCGGATCGCATCGTACCGGGCCATGACGGGTTTCCGCCAGTCCCGCTCGTAGGAGAGGGAGAGCGGCCGGGGGGCCCCGGGCGGTTCCTCCCGGGCGCTGCCGGAGCAGGCCGATCCCTCAAAGAACTCCTGCGGGATGAGGATGGCGCGGGCAGTCCGGTCCCGGAATGCAGCTGCCACGGCGGCGCCGATCTCGCCCGCCTTTTCCGGGCCGGAGACGACCGTGCACGGGATGCCTGCCGCGGCAAGGATCTTCGGGAGCGGCCGGTTGAACGGGATCTGGGCGGGGATCGCTTCCCCTTCCGTCCCCCGCCAGCTCGCGAGGACCGGGAGGGGCAGGCCGAATGTCCCGGTGAGCGAGAGGATCGCGTTGAGCATGTTCCCGAGGCCGGAGCTCTGGATAGCGACGAGCGGACGGGCGCCGGCGAGAAAAGCCCCCGCGGAGATCCCGACGCCATCTTCCTCGCGGGCCAGCCCGATATGCCGGAATTCTTCGGGCAGCCGGAAAAAGAGCCCCTTTGCCTTGTCGCAGGGAATGGCGCTCACGAGGTCGATGCCCTGTGCTTTCAGTTCGGCGATGATCTGGTTTTCATCCATGGCGGCTTATCCACTCCGTCAGTTTTGCTGCGAGCTCCCCGGCCATATCGCCCGGGCGGACTGAGGCGGACGGGTGGACCGGTGAGAGGACGAAGTCCTCCCGGATACGCTCGTACCCCCCGCCCGTGAGGTTTAAGAGAATATGATCGCCCCGGCCGACCTTATTGGTTTCCACGGCATGGATCAGCGCCGCAGCCGCGATCGCTGCGGCCGGGTCCGGGTCGATCCCTACAGTCTGCCGGATGAGCTTCTCCGCTGAGGCGCCTTCCGCATTGGTGATCCCGTACATCTCTCCTCCCGAGGCTTCGAGGGCATCGAAGAGCCCGCCCCGGATGGCATAGGGCGGGTTCCGGTTGGTCAGCACGTCCGCCATTACCTCCCCGGTGCACCGGACCGCGTCCGGCATATCGGTATCCGGGTCGATCTGCCGCCGGTGTGCATGCCACGCGGAGACCATGGGGACGAAGGGCTCGTTCTGGGCGAGGTGGAGAGCGGGGAGCTTCGCCCCGTACCGCCCGTCCCCGGTGAGCCTCATTGCCGCCTCCCATGCAGCGATCGCCCCGGTCCCGCTCCCGACCGCCTGGAAATAGGAGTCCGGGATCCTGCCTGCCGTCACTGCTGCATCGAGCATCACCGTCCCCATCCCGTCCCTGCGGGCAACGTTCTTCGCCCCTCCTTCGGGGGCGCACCCCGGGACCGCGGCAAGGAGGTTTGATACCGTGATAGCATCGGTATAGTCCCCGTCAACTGCCACGAGAAAGATTTCGGGCGCCGGCTCCGTGGTCCAGATCCTGCCGACCGCCCGTTCCGGGACAACGATTACGACCGGCTTTTTACACCGGGCCGAGAGCCCGGCAAAGGCCCGGCCGGTATTCCCGGCGGAGGCGATGACCGGGATCTTCCCGCCGAGTTCCCCCAGGCGTTGCATGGTCGGCGAAGCCTCGAGCTCCTTGAACGATCCGGTGCTGAGGCATGCGCCGCGCTCGGGGAAATATCCCGAGAAGGAGACGGAAAGGTCTGGAAGGCCGAGCTCGCGGGAGAGCTCGCCGCAGGTGAAGGTGACCGGACCTCCGGACGGGAGGAGGGGGCGGGTCACCGGGAGCCAGGCAAGGTACCGGTACATCCCGTCGCAGGGAGCGAGGAGGAGCCGCCGGGAGCTGTATTCGGTTCTGAGCAGGGAGTCGTGGGCGTGCGGGCAGGAGAGCCGGGTCACGTCATCGACGATCTCGCCGCCGCCGACGCACCGGAGCCGGTACTTGGGGATCACCGGCTGCCTCCCCCGCGGCAGAAGTTCCTACAGGATCCGGATATCCTCGAGCCGGACATGAAGTCCCTCCTTCTTCTGCAAGACCATGTTGACGACCGCCGTATGGGAGAGGTCCATCATGCAGTACCCGGGCAGGAACCGCTGCCGCAGGCCAAGCGCGGGGGGCCGGATCACCGTCTCGGCTATCCCCTCGAACGCGTGGACATGGTAGGCCTGGACATCGTGCACCGGCCCCTTCTCCTTCCGCGCCTCGAGCGGCCCGACCGTGTGGCACTCGAGTACCCCGGTCACCGGGTTTGCCGAGAGTACCCGCAGGGCATGGTAGACCGGGCAGCCGGGCCCCGCCGGCCTGCCGGTGACGAGCTGGCCTTTCCTGATGTCCCACTTCTCCACGAGGTCTGCCCGGAACGGGACGATGAACTTCCGTGCCGAGGGCTCGTTCCGGAAGGCGTGCAGGACAAAGTCGTACTTCGCACCGGTGACGTCAGTCCCGGAATATCCTGCCCCTCCCGGCCGGGCAGCCGGGGCCTCGGACCAGTACATGCAGTCCCCGTTCACCTTCTCCTTCCGCAGGACTGCAGCGGTGAACTCGCTGCACGTTCTCAGCCCGCAGGCGCCGCAGTCCTTGCCGGGAGGTGCCCACGCCATGATCCTAGTCGCCCCGGTAGAGGTTGTCGGCACCATCGAGCGGCCGGATCACCCCGAAGTGGCGCTGCCACCCGATCTCCTTCTTCCCGACGCAGACGGTACAGACCCCCAGCGGAGGAGTCCCCCGCAGGGTTATCGCGTCTGGGTCGGCGATGTCGGGGCATGCCGCTATCGCCCGCATCAGGTACCGCATACCGGTCCCCTGTACCGCGTTCGTCTCGATGATATCGAGCTGTGGGGTGACCATCCGGATGCATTCCCGGAAAACCTCCTTCTCGGCCTGCGAGACGAGATCGGTCTTGGTGACCACCGCTGCATCGGCAAGAGCGATCATGGGGGCCATCTTGAGCGGGGAGTTGCTCCCGGAGACCGCGGGGAGGACGGCGATCCCGAACGACTGGGTCGTGTACGGCGTGCACCGGAGGCATAGCCCGGCGCTCTCGACGATGAGGAGCCCGGCGCCTTCCCCTTCTGCCCATGCGATCGCGTCCCGGAGGACCATGATGCCCATGTGGTCGGGGCAGAGGTCGCCGGAGTACGCCTTCCGGGCCGGGATGGAAAACTCTTCCCGGAGTTCGTCGTCCTCGAATGCCTTCACGACATCGATCTTCAGGAACGCAGGCTTAGAAGAAAGGAATTCCCGGACGATCTGCCGGATGACCGCCGTCTTCCCCGCGCTCGGGGGGCCGGCGACGATGACGAGCTTCATGCCGGAACTACCCGTTTTTCCGGGAACGATTCGTCGCCGACCAGGTCGCCGGCCCGGATTCGCTCCCTAAGGTCCCCGAGGAACGAGTCGATGCCGGATATCTGCGAGATCATCTCCTTCTCCGAGTCCCCTGGTTCGAGCACCCGGACGACCGCACCGAACTTCATGACGATCCTGCGGTCGGTGATGAGGGCGAGGAGCGGGTCGTGGGTGACGAAGATGACCGCCTTGTCGTAGTGCTTGAGGCACCGGATAACCTTCTCCTTGAAGATCCCGGCGTTCTCGACTTCATCGAGGAGGAGGATCGGGGTCTGGCCGATGAGGATGGCATCGGCGATGAGGAGTGACCGGGTCTGGCCGCCGGAGAGGGAGGTCATCCGCATCGACTCCGCGATCTTCTCGCCGGTGAACTCGTTGGCGAGCGCGACGGTCTTCCGGACCAGCTCCTTTGCTTCCGTCTCCCGGGCCCGGGTGTGGAGGGCGAGGAAGCGTTCCACGGTCAGATCGGCGATGACCCGGGTGTTCTGGGTGATGAGAGCGATGGGCTTTTTTGCCGGGTCGCGGACCATCTCGTCCGGTGGCGGGCTCCCGTTGATCAGGATCGACCGTCCGGTGACCGTGTCCCCCTGGGCGAGGACCTCGATATCGTTGATGAACGCCGATTTTCCCGAGCCGGTCGACCCGACGATGGAGAGGGTGTCGCCCGGCCGGAGCATGATCCGGTCGAACCCCTCCCTCTCCCCGCACCGATTCGTGCCGGGGAGGATCGCAAGCTCGGAAAACTGCCCGCTGTGCATATCAGCTAATGCCGTGCCTTTACAGATATACGTTTCCCATTTACACAAAAAATTAACCTTATAGTAATAATTAAAACGTAAAAAGTATCACATAAAGGATAATATGCTCTCAAAAAGGATCTTCGAGACCGATTTTACCACCGCGCTGAACGAGGAGCTGGAGAAGAAAGGCATGACGGTCCGGGAGCTCGCGGAGCTCACCGGCATTCCCGCCTCGACGCTCTACAAGGTGACCGTGGGAGAGCGGGACCCGCGCCTCTCGACCATAAAAAAGATCGTCTCGGTCCTCGAGCCGGAGCGGAACCGGTTCGTGGCGATCATCGCGGCCAAGTTCCTCCTCGAATCTATCGAAGCCCGGGAGATCGGGCAAGGCGGCAGGACGTTTGGCATCCGGGGCTACTCGGCAAACTCGCTCGAGGAGTGCATCGTCGCCGCCGCCCGGGCCGAGAAGGACGGGGCATCGGGGATCATCTGCGCCCCGATCCTCGCCTCCATCGTGGAGAAGATCGTCGACGTCCCGGTAGGGATGATCCGGCCCGAGCTCTCGGTAGTGAACGAGGCGATCGCGACCGTGATCAAGAGGATCGGTTGACATGGGCGAAGGAGAAAATGCCCTCAGGATCGGCCACCTCTCGACCCTGTACCATACCGCCTTCCTCCTCCGCGGCGGGGGACTGCTGCAGGAGCGGTGCATCGATGCCCGCTGGTCGCTCTTCCCCTCGGGGCCGGACATCATCAGCGCGATGCAGGAAGGGTCGCTCGACCTCGGGTACATCGGCCTCCCCCCGGTCATCATCGGGATCGGCCGGGGTCTCTCCCTCGCGTGCATAGCCGGCGGTCACGTGGAAGGTACCGTGATGATTGCCGGGCCGGAAGCCGAAACGCTCGCGGAATGCGGCAGCATGCCGGCGTTCCTCGCCCAGTTCTCCGGAAAGGCGATCGGGACGCCGCCGAAAGGGTCGATCCACGACGTGATCGTGAACGAGCTCCTGCGGGAACACCATGCCCGCGGCATCGCGGTCAGGAACTATCCCTGGGCCGATTACCTGCCCGATGCCCTCCGCGACGGGGAGATCGCCGCGGCTGCCGGGACCCCGGCGCTCGCGGTGACCGCCCGGCGGTACGGGAGCGCAAAACTCGTCGTGCCCCCGGACCGGCTCTGGCCGTTCAACCCGAGCTACGGGATCGTGGTGATGCGAAGGATGCTCAACCAACGGGACCTCCTCGCCCGGTTCCTCTCAGCGCACGAGGCAGCGTGCGAGATGATCCGGCACGACCCGCGTGCCTGCGCCCGGATCGTTGCGCAGACTACCGGCATGGTTGACGAGGCCTTTGTCATGGAGGCGTACCGCATCTCCCCGAAGTACTGCGCCTCCCTCCCGCCGGAGTACGTGGCTTCGACCATGAAGTTTGCAAGCACCCTCCACTCCTTGGGATACATCCCCCGGCAGGTCGGGGAGCACGAGATCTTCGACCGCAGCCTTATCAGCGAAGTCCATCCCGGCCTGCACCATTACGGGGACGGGCTGCTCGGGTGAACGGCCGGGGAACAAAGAAAAACCCCGCCTCTCATTTCCCATCTCTCTCTTTTATCCCATCAGGAACGGGAGTACCCGGAACGCTATCCCTCCCAGGGTGATTGCAAGGGCAATTTCAGATGCCGATATCGCCAGCGCCCGCTTCCAGCCGAACTCCGATGCGAGGACGAGGATCACCGATATGCACGGGATATACAGCATCGAGACCAGGGCGAGGACGATGAGCTGGACGGGGCTGAGAATCGAGGCGAAGTTCGTCGTGCCGAAGATGACGGCGAGGGTGAGGATGGTCAGCTCCTTCCGGACGACCCCGAAGATCAGGGTAATCCCGATGACCGCGGGAAGGCCGAGCCAGAGGACCGTTACCGGTGAGAGGAACGCATTGACCGGTGCGAGGAGGCCGGCAGCGTAGAACGCCTGGACAAGGGCGCTGCCGATGATATACGCCGGGAAGACGATCCAAAGGAGCGACTTCGTCCGGGCCCAGGTCTGCTTCAGCACCACGGAGAGCGAGGGGACATGGTAGTCCGGCATCTCCATTATCAGGCCGACGGATTCCCCCGGCACCGCCCGGAACGCGATTCTGCCAACGATGACGATGAGGAGGATGTCGAACGCATAGAGGGCGAGCGCCCACCAGATGTTGACGAAGGCGGCGACGAGGCCGAGGATGACCACCGTCCGCGCCGTGCACGGGACAAGAGTCACGAGGAAAGCGGCGAGCGTCTTCTGTTTCTTCGTCTCCATGATCCGGCACGAGTAGATCGCCGGGACATTGCACCCGTACCCGAGGATGAGCGGGATGATCGCCTTGCCATGGAGGCCGAGCTTGTGCATGCCCCGGTCGAGCATCACCGCGATCCGGGTGAGGTACCCGGAGTCCTCCATTACCGCGAGGAGGAGGTAGAAGGGCAGGACGTACGGGATGACCAGGGTGACCCCGGCAACGAACCCGGTGAACGCCCCGTTCCAGAGGACTGCGGCGAAGGAACCGGAGATGACCGGCTCGTACTGCTCGAAATGCGAGAGGAACCCCGCAAGGAAGGCCGAGAGCTGGGCGCCGACAACGAATGTCCAGACCAGGAGGCCGCCGATGACCGCGATCACCGCAAGGTATCCGAGCACCGGGTGGAGCGTGATGCTGTCGAGCCGGTCCGTGAGGCTCCGCGCCGGGGCCCCTTCCTGCGGCCTGAACGTGACCGCCTCCGCCGCGATCCGGTCAGCCACCGCGTACCGCTCGGCGCTCATCACCACGCAGACCGGTTCGCCGTGAATGGCCTCGATCTCCCCCGCGAGGCGGTCCGCGAGGGCCACGAGTGCAGG